>JAYVHZ010000064.1:0-3863 GCA_043770645.1 Undibacterium sp.
GCCGTCAACGCACTCATCCTCGCGGCAATCCACTACCGTCTGGCATCGAAGCGTGACCTCGCTCGCATACTGGCACGATACTTACCTAAAGCTCCGCCTCCAACGCTTAGTTCAGAGCACGCGCATGATGATCGATTTGCACATTTGCGTGCATATCACCTTCGCAAACGGTTATGTGGCTCGATTTGCACCCTAGAGAGTCTAGCGCCGCCGGGACTGCGAAAAGGACTGAAGCGTTCGAATCAACATGACTCTGACGTTCGCCGCTTCCAAGAGACTGTCGCCGTACTGGCACCCTGGCATCAGATGGGAGTCGAAGCCAGGTTGGGTCGCGTCGATCCTGCGGAATTGTCAGAACGAATTGACCAGGCTCTGAACGCGTCTGGAAAGTCTCGCGACTACTCGGAAAGAACATACTCGCCGACTGTTGATGAAATTGCTCGCCTGTGGGGCGACCTGATCCTGAGGTCGTCCTCACCGGATGGGCTTTGGGCAAAATTCTTCGACTGGTCGGACGGTCTAAAAACCCCGTTGTCGTTTCCGTCACTTGTAGCGCTCAGTCGACGCGTTTCACTGACTCCCGGCCAGCAGAACGTCGCGATGAGACTTGCTGAGTGCGCTCTGAAACGTATCGCCGTTGAGCGAGAATCCGCTGAGTCGAAAGCAGAGTCTTACGTGTCGCTGGCGCGCGCCATGTTGCTTACAAGTAACGATGAGGCAAGGCAGTACTTTGAGGATGCGATTGTCGTGTCCAGTAAGATTGGCGAAGAGAATCTGAACCGATGGGATGCTCTGCTTTATCTGGCGGACGCAAGCGTTAGCGAAAGTACAGATGAACCCGAATTGGCGTACAGACTTTCACGCGCCGCAGAGCTGACCTATGCTTATGTGGTGCGTGATAAGCATTTTAATTGGTCACATACAATAGAGGCGCTTGCGAAACTCTCATGCTCATCTTCGCTCACCATCCTAAGTCGCTGGATTGATCGTCGCTTTGGATACGAGTATCGATTGCTTCCCCGTTTGGTTGAGGGATTGGCTCTGCGAAACGTTCTAGACAGGCGAGACCTCATGCCATTAATTGCGTTTCAGGGTGGCTGGGACTATTCTACATTTCTTGAAGCTGCATGTGAGTTTGTTGATAGTGCTGCCGAGCGTCAAAAAGTAGTTGGCATATTAATGCGCTACTTGAAGTTCTCGGCACTGTCGTCTGATGAATGGAGACGACTAAAGAGTCTATTTGCGCGCTGGCATGTTGATGTCGAAGAAATCGAGGAGATGGTTGAGCGTGCTGAGCGTAAAGAGGAAAAACACAACGATAGTGGTGCAAACCGTGAGATTAGGCTGTTGAAGAAAGAAGGCATCGACTGGGATATGGTCTTCTCTGGCGCAGAATTGACCGATCCAGATGACATCAAGTTATCGATCGACCGCTTCAAGGCGGTCGATCAATATTGCCGACATAGCGAATTCCTCTTTCAAGCCACAATGCGTATCACTCCTGGCAGGGAACAGGCTTTTATTGAAGCCTACGACGTTACCAAAATGCCGGACTTGCACGACCTTGCGGATTTGCTAGCAGCCATCCCGGGAAAATGGCTTTCCAGAGTGTCCGTTCGCCCGGCGTTGGCTCGGCTCGTGAAGTCTGTGTGTCGCCGTTGTGCAGGCTCGCTTTCGGTGGATCGCGACTATCAGCCGCTGCCAGCAGATCTTGTGAGCAGGACGGCCGGACTCAATCAAGCGGACATGATTGCCGAGGCCCTTGAGTCGTTTGCAAGCGCGACACTGCCGGTCGGCTCGAGAGGGTTGTTTCGTCTTGTTGGCCTCTTGTCCAAGGTAATGGATCAGGGAGACGCCTTGAAGGCTCTCCGATACGGGCTTGATCTGCTGGAACCAGTGCTTGAGCCGGACGAGGGTGATGGGGAATGGCGCGCGGCCCTGGAGCCGCCAAAAGTCTCACACGATGCACTCGCTGGCTACCTGTGGGCAGCTCTTGGCTCTCCAACCGTCGGTCGGCGTTGGCAAGCTGCGCATGCTGTCCGGTTGGCTGCAAAGTTGGAACGGACAACGGTCCTTGATGCTCTAGTCCGATTCGCAATGGAAGGTGGAGATGAGCCGTTCTGGGACCATCGTCTTCGCCCATACCGAATGCATGCGCTGCAGTGGCTGATGATTGCATTTGACAGGTCAAGCCGAGAAAACGGCCTCACAATTGCGCGTTATGCCAGCTTCCTTCACAAATATGCTCGCGGCGAAAACCGTCATGTTTTGCTTCGCGGCCTCAGTGCACGAGCACTTGTTTCACTGGCATCACAAGGCGTTATTCAGCTTTCGTCAGAAGAAATTGAGAGATTGGTAAGAATTAACGCATCGCAGATACCTCATGTGGAAACTAAGTCATATGCCCGGGCGGTTGATGCACCGTCTCAACTGGATTCGCCCAAGCGACGATTCCTTGTCGACTATGACTTTGGAGAATCGGAGGTGTCGCAACTCGCGCGCGCTTTTAGCATTCACAAAAATGCTATCGAGCAGCAGATAGAGAATGTTATCTGGAATGATTGGGGTCTTGAAGACAATGGCCACTGGAATAGCGATGCACGGTCCACGCTCGGATTCTTTCGAGAAAATGGCCGTCGCGATAGTGGCGAATCGGATCGACAAGACAACTTGTCTTTCTATCTTTCGTATCATGCGTTGATGGAAACGGCTGGTAAGCTCCTTGAGACTGTGGCACTACATGAGGATCCTGACGATGATTGGAGCTCGTTCCGTCGCTGGCTCTCTCGCCGAGATTTGACCCGTTCAGATGGCACTTGGCTTTCGGATTTGCGAGACCTGACGCCAATGGACTGTCTTGAGCTTCCAGTCGAAGATGAGCGCAGTTGGCCAGACTCTATGACTTCCGAGACGGCTGCGAGCGTTGTCCACCCGACAAGTGATGCTGTGGTAGTCGCCGGGCGGTGGACACAATACTCCGCTCGACGGATGCAAACCATCGGTATACGTACTGCTTTGGTTTGTAGTGAAAGATCTGCTTCTTTAGCAAGAGCAATGACTTCCGTACAAATTCCTTGGGCTTGTGGGTTGCCGAATTTCGATAACGACGACGAAATTCATCATGATGGATACGCCCTTGATGGGTGGATCAGAGAGATCCAATCAGGTGACGATGACGGCGTAGGAGATCCTTGGGCAGCAGGTCTAGACTCCTCTATGTTTGAGGTCGCCAGTCCATTGGCGAGCAGTCTGAGTCTGACCGCAGCCTCGACTGGACGAGCGTGGATGGACGCAACTGGTAATCTCGTTCTTTGGAATGAGTCATGGAGTGATGGAGAAGATCGTGAGGACAGCCGAGCAGGGAGTGGTAAGCGCTTGGTCGTCAAGCGATCGTTTTTAGATAATTTAGTGGTTGCTGTGAGTAAGACCTTAATATTTGAAGTCATAGCGAAGCGCGAAATCGTATATCGTCACTACGAAACTGATAGGGGGAAGTCCAGTGGCCCAGAAATCAAGGCAGTCATCAGACTCAGCGAAAAAATCGGTCTTGAATTCACCCGATCCATTGATGGCGCTCGGCCAAAAACTAGTCGGCCAACTAAAGCTCGTTGAATCGCGTGATACCTTGGCACGCTGGATGGCGCACTATGTGGCCGAACTCATTCATGCGGTCGATTCGGCAAAGCCGGATGATGCTTCCGATGTTCGGTCCCGGTGCGCGAGTGCAATACTCGAACTTTGGGATCATCGTGCCTCGCTTCCCAACCAAACAAGGCCCTATGAGAGTCTAGAGCCGATAATTCTAACCTTGGCGAGGCTCGACCCTGATCAACCCAGTTTGTTTTACAGACCCTCTATGTGGG
>JAYVHZ010000065.1:0-4223 GCA_043770645.1 Undibacterium sp.
GATTGACAGCAACGACAGCACGTGCATTTGGATTAATCGCGCCCGCTTCGGCGTAGTCCAGTGTGGCACGTACTGACTGTACCTCGGCTAGACCCATCACCGTATTGGCAGCGATCATGCCAGGGTAAATATGTTTGCCACTAACATCGATCACTTTGGTATCTGGCGGCGCTGTGATCTGACTTCCCAGCGCAACAATACGCCCCTTGTCGATCAACATACTGCCATTGAGAATAGCCTCACCACTCAATGTGTGAATGGTCGCTCCTTTCAATAACAAAGGCGTTTTCTGTGCTGCGGCAGGTACATTATCGGAGGCGTATGTGATACCACTCAAACTCATGGCGCTCACGATACCAGCGCCTAACACCAGCTTCATTGTTTGGCTTAGAGAAGTCGTTTTCATCATCATTTTTGCATTCCTAGTCGCAGTTGACGAAATAATTTTGCCTAATGTAGTCATTATTCTGCCCCTGTACATTCGTGTTCCTCTGCGCCCACCCAATAACCAGTTCTGTGCTTGCTGAGCATATGCATCCAATGCTGCAATTCCAGATAAGCACGGTTAGCTTCCAACATCTCTGCCGCGTTTTTCGGCGCGATGACTTTGTCACTGGCGACATCTTTGCCACGACCATTTGAGGCGGGTGTCCGATTGGCAATCACGCTGGCACTGATACGCTGGCGTTCATCCTGCGCCTCTTTCCGCAAACGCGCATCGCTAGCTAAATCAAAGTAACGGCGCCCTTCAATCCAAGTTTGTTCTGCACGGCTGAAGGTCGATAAAGGGCTGACATTCCAAATCACAAAATCAGCATCCTTACCAACCTCTAAGGATCCTGTTCTGGCATCGATTTGTAACTGCTTCGCTGGATTTAGGGTCACAAACTTCAAAGCTTCGGTTTCTGACAAACCTCCGTACTTGACCGCTTTTGCTGCTTCTGTGTTCAAGTGGCGCGCCAACTCATCACTATCAGAATTAAAGCTGGTAACAACTCCGGCTTTATGCATCAAAGCACCATTGAATGGAACCGAATCACTCACTTCCATTTTGAAACCCCACCAATCAGAAAAAGTCGAACCGCCGGCACCTAAAGCCGCAATTTCATCTGCGACTTTATAGCCTTCCATTACATGCTGGAAAGTACCAACCACTAAATTAAATTCCTTAGCAAGACGCGCGAACATCAAAATTTCATCTTGACGATAGGAGTGAATATGGATCATGCGTTTGCGATCTAGCAGTTCAACCAAAGTATCCATCTGCAAATCACGGCGAGGTTCCACCGTCGTCGCAGGTGATTTACGCCAGGCGTCGCGCTCATCTTTGTAAGCAAGAGCCGCTAAAAATCCGCTACGCAAAATTTGCTCGACCCCCATCCGCGTTTGTGGATAGCGACCAGTCGCTTCACTGCCCCAGTTAGATTGTTTAACGTTTTCACCAAGGGCAAATTTAATACCTGGAAAAGCACCATCTAATTTCAGACCTTCGGCATCCGAACCCCAACGCATTTTAATAACTTGATTTTGTCCACCGATGGTATTGGCAGATCCATGCAAGATATTCGCCGTAGTCACACCGCCAGCTAACTGTCGATAAATATTAATACTGCTGGCATCGATCACATCCGCAACTCGAACTTCGGCGGTGATAGAACTCGTGCCCTCGTTAATTCCTTGCATCATCGCTGTATGAGAATGCGCATCGATCATGCCCGGACTTATATGTTTACCGCTTGCATCAATGATTTCAGCATTCGCTGGCGCTTGGAGACCGCTACCGATGGCACTGATTTTCCCGTCAACGACGAGCATATCTGTCTGTTCCAATTTACCTGCTTTTGCGCTTGTCCAGATGGTTGCATTTTTCAACAAAATCGATGTTGGTCGATTTGGTAGCGGACTCGCAAACGGACCAGCTGGATACATTTGATTCCAACTAACGACAGGCTTTTCTGTTTTGGCTAGCGTGTTGTCGACCGCCACTGCCTTACTGCGATTCGCAGTCCATACTACCGCTTGCGTTAGCTCTTGTGTGTGATGCTGAGTACCAATCAAATTATCGCCACGTCCTTCGGCAATAATTACTGTATCGCCATAGCGCGCCACTAGTTGACTATCCCGCAAAGTTAATTCGGCATTCACGCCATCAACACTTAACATCGGTTTCACTGGTGTACCAGTAATAGTCCAAGTATGTGTCTTGCCACCGACACTAACATTCCAAGTTCCGCGAACTTCAAAACGATTATAGTTTTCGGTGACAAATGGTTTGCCGTCGACAAAAGTGATTTCGATGTTCGCCTTATCATCGGTAAACATATCGCCGTTGGTCACAACAATATTGGCTAAATACCCTGGGCTTAAACTTCCTAAGCGTTTTTGTTCACCCAGCAATTTCGCCGGTGTCGTCGTTAATCCCGCTAAAGCTTGTTCAACCGATAAACCACGACGTATGGCGTGTCGCAGGCGCATCCAAAAATCTTTCTTGGCATCTTTCAAACCCGCTGGCGTAATCGCAAATTCAACACCAGCCTTGTCCAACATCGCCAAGTTGGATGGTGCCTGTTCCCAATGCTGCATCGCTTCAAGCGACGTATCCAAAGCCATATCGGGGTTATCCACTTCAGGTGCGTTAGGATAGAGCAAAGGCACGATCACTGGCATGCCGCCAGCTTTTAAATGATTTGTGCGTCGATATTCGAAGCCATTCCCTTGCAATATGACGCGCAATTTAAACTCATCACGAATTTTCGCGACGCGTTGATAAGCCTGTTCATTGTCTGCCGTGTAAATCACAGGCTGCCGTCCCGCTAATGCTGGCTTCAATGCTTCCAAGGATTCATTGAGCTGTGGTCGTTGTTGTTTTAATTTTGACTCGGTCGCGCGTTGATACCATTGCGCGTCATAAAGCGTTTGCCGAACTTGCGCAATTACACCCATTAATGAGCTGGGATAACCGACACCACGCCCCATTTCTAACTCATTCGCCATATGTTGGGCGACCCGTGCATTTAGGACTAAAGATTTAGCATTGTCACCGCCATTCAGATTTAACAGCGCACTCTGGCCACGAAAAATTCCTGCGCCTGGCGCTGCCAACACACTTGTAAATCCTAATTCGCGCGACGCCTTCATTTCATCTGCGCGGATCTCAAGTTGAACAGAGACATCTTGCTCAGGACGAACGCGTGGATTTTCACTTGCCATCGCACGTCCGTTGACGATTCGTGGTACCACTGGGCGGGCAGAGTTTGCGGGACCAACCGCGATCGGCGCTGGCATCAAACCTGCTGGTACGCCGATATGACTTGCCATATCAATGAAACCGGGATACACCGTCCGACCTTCTAGCTTCCAAACTTTCGCCCCCGCTGGCACTGGAAGATTAACCCCTGCTGCCACAATCACGCCATCGCGCATCACCAAAGTACCGTTTTCAACAACTTTACCCGGCGCAAGCACTAAACGAGCGCCGGTTAGGGCATGCCAACTTGGATTATTCTCCCGTAGGCCTTCCACTCTGGCAGTGGCAACTTGAGCATTCGCATACGCTGATGCCAAGCCGAAAGAGCTAAAAATAAAGACGGAAAGTGCATGGGAAAGTGGTCGTAATTGCCAGCGATGTTGCATAGAATCTCCTGAAGGTGAAGCGGCAGAGTTAAACCAACGTTCAATTATGAACCTTGATCAGAGCCCCTGCTTTTCTGATTTTTTAATATAATTTTTCAAATGACATCAGCATGAATTTAGCAAAGACATTTCTCTATTTGAAAGACTACCAGGGTCGTTTGGACACAAAAACAGGGAATAAATTCCCTGTTTTCAAAATAAATACTGTGGAGAAAAACACTCTGATTGTATGCCGACTACACCCAAGTAAAAGAACTTCGGTGGAATGCTGGGATAAAAAACAACAAGGCTTACAAAGTATGCTGAGTCACCAGTACTTCTCGATATTCGGTTGGGGTCATCCCGACCGTTGCTTTGAACATGCGTGAAAAAGCACTGTGATCCTGATAACCACATGAGGCAGCGATATCCGTGATGCTGCGCTGCTTATCAACCAGCATTGCAGTTGCAGCATCAAGTTTGACTTTAATCATAAATTGACGTGGCGTTAAGGAAAAAATCTTTTGAAAATAACGTTCGATCTGCGCGACCGACAAATTGGTAATCTGCTCCAGCTCGACCATCGGTACGTTTTCGCCAAAGTGCGTATG
>JAYVHZ010000066.1:0-5148 GCA_043770645.1 Undibacterium sp.
CTCGCCGCGGTTCATCCACAGACCCATCAAACTCGAATTTCCTTATCCTTGCCACGTTTGCTGCAAACAGAAAAAATCTGGTTGGTGATTACAGGCGAAGAAAAACGTCTGGTGTTTGAGAACGCATTAAACACTAGTCTCCCTATCACCAACTTGCTAAAGCAGGCACAATGTCAGATTGAAATTTTTTGGTGTCCGTAAATGTAAAGACTCCTTTGTAGTGTCACTAGTCACATGACTAATGGCATGACAAACACTGCGCCGAAACTTTAACGAAAGTACCCCACAAGGTCGCTCTCTCGAAAAAACGCACATTCATTTTGACTTGATCAGCAAAACAAAAACGTATAAGACAAAAGGCAATAACACCATGGTCAACGTTCTTTCCACCAAAAACATTAGGACCGACAATCCTCCTGAAAAGGGATTGCTGGCACGCATACGCGTTGCCAGTACAGCGTTGAGTCGTGCTGAGCGACAAGTCGCTGATTTTCTTTTACAAAAACCGCACGACGCTTTAGAGATGTCGATCCGCGTATTAGCACAGGTTTGCAATGTCAGCGAACCGACGGTTGCCCGCTTTGCGCAGTCCTTAGGTTTTGATGGATTTAAATCCTTCAAACTCGCATTCGCAAAAAGTCTCGCAACTGGCATACCGTATTTGCACCTGGATGTAAATCAGGCAGATCACGTGAAAGATGTTTTGCCCAAAGTATTTGATCGGACTATTGCCACCCTAATGGAAGCACGCAATACCGCAAATAGTGCGACCTTTGAAGCTGCAGTCAACTTACTATCACGTGCTCGTCGAATTGAATGTTACGGTCTCGGTTACTCAGGTGCTTTAGCGATTGATGCGCAATTAAAATTCTTCCGCTTCGGCATTCCAACGACCGTCTTTTGTGATGCGCACTTGCAAGCACAATCCGCCAGTTTATTGAATAGTGATTGCTTAGTCGTCGCCTTTTCACGTACCGGCCGTACTCGCGATTTAATTCGTAGCGTGCAATTGGCTAAAGACACTGGTGCTAAAGTTTTAGTTTTATGTGCCAGCGGCGGGCCATTAGCGGAATTAGCCGATGTCCACATTAGTGTGGATGTGGAAGAAGATCCCGATATTTATACGCCAATGACTTCGCGTCTGGCACACTTAACTTACATTGATGCCTTGGCGGTTGCGGTCACTCTGCTGCGCGGTCCGGCGGCGATTGATATGTTAGAGCGTGCTAAAGCTAGTATTTCGGAAAAACGTCTAGTATCGCGAATTGACGACGTGGTGTAAGACGCCTATATCCGATTACAACAAAGTCACAGAATTATTCGAAAATCGTGCACGAAAGCTGTAATTTCTGGCAAGCTATTCTCATCTTCAAATAGGGCTAGCTTTTATGACACAACTCAGTCTGCAACAAGTTACTGACAATCTCAAAGATTTACCGACCCTACCAGCTGTCGTGATGGAGTTACTGAACAATCTCGATCAAGAAGATGCCGACATTTCTATCCTCGCCAAAAAAGTCACCCAGGATTTAGCATTAACAGCGAAAACTTTGCGATACGCAAATTCACCGTTTTACTCAACCTTAATCAAAGTCACCACGATACAACAAGCCATCGCCTTAATGGGCATGGAAACAGTAAAGCAAATGGTTTTATCCGCAGCACTCTCTGGCTGTTTTCCTGAAAATAATTGCAAAGGATTCGATCACAAAGCATTTTGGCGGCATTCCAATGCCGTCGCCTTTGTCTCCAAATTAATTGCCCGTAGGATGAACTTTAACGAAGATGTCGCCTTCACTGCAGGGCTGTTGCACGATATCGGTTTACTCGCTTTAGTGACATTGTTTCCCAAAGAATTCGAAGCAGTGATTGCCTATCGAAAGACTGGCTTAGCAACCCAGTTTGAGGCCGAAAGAAAAATTTTAGGAATCGACCATGCGGCTGTTGGTGAAGCCTTAGCAGTCGAGTGGAATTTTTCAGATGTCATGAAACATGCGATTGCCGGGCATCATCAACCGGAACAGCCTGGCATTGGTTTCTTGGCTTCAATCATTCATGTCGCCGATGGAATCGCACACATGCTCGGTGCAAATGCAGCGCCAGCGACACAAACCATTTCTGTATCGATCATATCTTGGAACAGTCTCAACCTCGATCAAGCTTCTCTCGACACCTTAATTGAAGAGGCGAGCATCAAACTAAAGAAGTTAGATCAAATCGACTTATAGCGTACAGCGGTCACGGCAAGAACAACATTTGTAGACCATCACAGAGACGCAGGACTATCCACGTTGGTCTTGATAAAGGATTTCGGTCACCATGACGGCTTGCACTTTATCTGTCTTAAACACTAAATTTAGTTTTCGTTTTAACTCTTCTTGCAATTCCAACAAACCTTCTTTCGTCCGTAATGTCTCGATGTCGACGAGACTAAGCTCTTTCCGAAATTGTTCGTTGAGCGCAGCTTGATTGTCTTTAAGCCATCCACTGTCTTCGTCAGTTGCTTGCACTGTTACAGCGAGCCTGGCAACCATGCCCTGATCATTGACCAAATTTTGTTTTAATTCGATGTAACTAAGATTGGCATCGTTTCGACTAGGGGTTCCATGCAAATAAATAATCAAGGTCGCGACACCGAACAATAATAAAACTACTATCGCAGCATAAATGGCAAAGCGATCTGATGCGCCCTTCTTCGGCGTTTGTGGATCTTTTTTCACAGGCGGCTTCAAGATGCAACTCCCCAAGTGTCTAGCTTGCTCAACTCATTATTCATTACGGTTTTTTGACTTCAATATGCTCGGCATCAAATTGTTGCGGATTTTTGCCTGTGAAGCCGGAATAAAATTCACGAATCAAAATCATATCCTCCTCAATATTGCCACAAGGATAGAACAACTGACCAACGCCACCAATTTTCTCTTTGAAATCAACATAGGCCAGTCCCAACGGAACACCAGCGCCGTGCGCAATATAGTAAAAACCTGTTTTCCACCGTGTCACTTTACCGCGAGTCCCCTCAGGTGGCACGATCACAATGAGTTTATCGTTCTGTTTGAACGCATCGATTGTCCCTTGAACCAAGTTTCCTGATTGAGACCGATCTACCGGAATTCCACCCAACCAGCGCATGACTCGACCCAAAATTGGTGGGAACAAACTTGCTTTTCCCATCCAATATACGTCTAGACGCAATACAAAACAAATCATCAAGGCGATAGGAAAATCCCAGTTACTCGTGTGTGGTGCCGCGATTAGTACACATTTTTCCACGTTTGCAGCCTTGCTATCGACGCGCCAACCCAACAAGCGCAGAATCAATGCCGAGATCCAACGCATTACCGTATTTATCAAAGGCGTTTTGAAGATCGTGTAATGCATAAATTTATCTCTTTACTTTCTTGTTGACCCACTCCAGCAATTCTTGCCACTGTGCCACATCCTTTTCGACCCTAGAAGGCGCAACATCCCACAAGGTCGCACCATGCGCCGCCAACTGAATATAGTTTTGCGTATCGCGTAAATAGCCAAGAACGGGCAATCCTAATTGCGTCACATAATGCGTTAATTGATCCGCCGCTTTCGTACGCGCGTTGACCCGCATTCCTAACACGCCGATCTCACAGCGCTCTTCGCGCTTAGCCAATTTTTTCAGGAAATCTTCCGTCGCCAAGATATCAAACATTGACGCCTGTAAAGGTACGATCACCTTATCGGCTAATTTCAAAATCGCGTCTAGCCTATTGCCCTTGATACCTGCCGGCGTATCAATCACGACATGCGTAGTTCCCTTTGGTGGTTTAACCTGATTTCCATCCGAAATATCCCACCCCACAATCGGTGGCAGATTTGCTGGACGCAACGACAGCCATGCTCGTGACGAATGTTGAACATCGGCATCACCCAACATGACTTGATGACCTTGCGCTGCAAAATAGCCAGCTAAATTTGTAGAGAATGTACTCTTACCGACACCACCTTTAGGATTCATAACAGCGATCACTAGCATGCGTATTCCTTTGCAACATCGATTGTTTAGCGATTGATTAGCGATTGTTTAACTCAAGCAGGTTTAACTTCAGTATCCGTCACCAATAAAGCTAAATGCTCTGGCTCGAGATAGCACCATTCCCCTTCCTGCAGATCCAAACTAGCTAAATTCAATTGACCAATTGCCGTGCGTGTTAAGGCGGCACAATGATTTCCCGCTGCCGCCAACATCCGCTTTACTTGATGATATTTTCCTTGTTCCAACACAATTTGCAACTGAAATTCACCGACTTGTACACAACTTTGCGCGGCCAAAGGTGCTGGTTCATCGTGCAGTTGCACGCCAGATAATAATTTTTGAACCAATTCTTGTGTCACAGGCTCGGCGGTGGTCGCGACGTATAACTTAGGAATGTGACGTTTGGGTGATGATTGCGCATGAATGAACGGTCCATCGTCAGACATTAACAACATGCCAGTCGTATCGTGATCTAAACGCCCAACTGGCTGCACATCACGCCAACTCAATTGCTCGGGCAATAGAGTTAGCACGCCAGGATGATGCGAAGGTTTACGCGAACATTCAAAATTGGCAGGCTTGTTCAAACACAAATACACACGCTCACGGTAAGTCCACTCTTCTTCAAAAATCGTAAAAACCAGACCCTGGGTTTCGATTAATTCTTTGTGGTTGTCGTGCACGATGCCGCCAATCAAAACCTCACCATCTTCAATGAGTTCACGGCAATATTTACGGGTACCGAAGCCCTGCGATTGCAGAATACGGTCAAAGGACAATTTACTCATGGGAAAATGCTCAATAAATGCAAGCCTACATTTTACCTGTTAAGAATGCTCAGAAGCAAAAAAGCCTGCTGATGCAGGCTTTTGTGATCAAGATTACGACTAAATACCGATCAAGCACCGAAAGGCGCATCGACCGCATAACTTTGCCCGGTAAACCACTTTGGCCCCTGCTCCGTCATGTAAAAATGATCTTCGAGTCGAATGCCAAACTCACCATCGAGACAAATCATAGGCTCATTGCTAAAACACATGCCTGGTGCCAACGGCGTTTTATTTCCTTTGACCAGATATGTCCACTCATGAATATCGAGACCTATGCCATGTCCAGTACGGTGAGGCAGACCTGGCGTC
>JAYVHZ010000067.1:0-2892 GCA_043770645.1 Undibacterium sp.
TTTGAATTTATTATGCATAGGCAATCGTTCGAGAGACACTTGTCACCCAAAAAGCCGAGAGATCCCATCGAACAGCTCGCAGACAATCAGCGGATTTACCGCGTCACTCTCGTTTGCCTGTAAATTTTCCACGGCCAAATTTCGCTAAATACCAGGTGCCGCTGACTGCACCAGTTTTTGCATGAATTTTCCCGTCAAAGCTTGCCGTCCCTGCCAAACCTTTTCCTAATAATTGGATCACCCCATCTGACGTGATTTTTCCGCTGATTGAGAAATTGCTTCGCGCTATGCGGGATGTACCTGAGCCAAGTACGTTTCCATTTTTATCCAAATGAAAGTAAAAACTGCCTGTGTCATCGCCATCGTAAGTCCCATAATAATCGCCAGAAAGTGGGGGCGGGCTTGGATTTCTGGCGTCCATCTCGCTTGCCATTTCTTTAGCAATCAACTTCGCCTGATCACGGAAATTGATGGATTTGGCTGGCTCCGAAGGTGCGGTAGCAAGTGCATCCATTTGTTGCGTGATGTCTATACTCGGTTTGGCAGTTTCGACTAATTGCGCTTTCTCTGCTTTCGCTGAAATGTCTGATGTTGGTGTAGTGTTCTTTAATCTGACGGCTGGAGCTTGCTTTTGCGCTGGGCCCGCCTGTTGAGATTTTTCAATCGGAATATTTTTTTGCTTGGAAATGACAATGGTATTCATCAGCTTTGTTGGTGCAGATGTCGCACTTTCGTGATGGGACTTTCCAAGGTCTATAAGCAATACTAATGCGATGAGATGCGAAATCAGGATCAATACAAATGTCCATACATGTTGTCGATTTTGTTGATGCATGAATGTCGATGCGCTGAAGGTTTCGGAATGCTTGTGCAAGGGTCTGCCTATCTAATAAAAAACGGAAAATTTGCGCCTACTGGACGCGACACTTTGGTGCATCTCGAAAAATTGAAAGGAACTATTGCATGCGGTCTGCGGATCGCGTTTGATAGCTGCTAGCGATGTGAAAAGCAGACCCATGTCATAGGTCGAACTGTGGTGTTTGATGTAATGATGGGTGGGAAAGTTCAATTGCGCCTAGCCATTGATGGATCAACAAATTAAATGTTAAGGGCGCTAACCCGCAGATGCAAGCTTTGGTCGTGCTGTAGGCAGCGTCGAACTCTCGACTAATTGGTATCCGCTATTGATGCAAAGTTCGCTCGACGCTAGCTGACAATCAGCATAAGATGTCATTTTGATTTAGAGGTGATAGATGAAAACGAATTCGACACAGCATAAGGCACCGATCGCGGCGCTGATGCTACTTCTTAGTGCCAGTTTGATATCTGGTCCAGTTTTTGCGGACAAGCCTTCATGGGCGGGTGCTGATCAAGGTAAATCTGAGCAGCATGGTAATGGAAAAGGGCACGGTAAGCGTGATAAAGAGGAGCGTGGTCGGGATGATAGAGATGGGCGCGATGATAAAGGTGATCACCGTGACAGGAACGATCGTAATGATCGACAAGTATCACGCAGCTATTTCACCACGCAACAAAGAACTGTGTTCGTTGATTATTATTCCAACGAATTCCGCGAAAGAGGCTGTCCTCCGGGTTTAGCAAAGAAAAAGAATGGGTGCTTGCCACCGGGCCAGGCGAAGAAATGGAAGCGAGGACAGGCATTGCCTAGAACGGTTGTTTATGAAGAAGTGCCTCAACGCGTCATTACCGTGATAGGCGCACCACCAACTGGCCATAAATTCGTTCGTGTTGCGAATGATATTTTGTTGATCGCAATCGGTACAGGCATGATTATTGATGCGATTGAAGATTTGAATCGATGATGATGTTTGCTCTTTGATGGCTTCTCATGGGACATCTGCTTACAGTTCGAGATGTAGGGGCAGATCAGGATAGAGTTGAAAACAGCTGATACCGATCAGCTGTTTTCCAAGCTTTGCCGCAATTGGGCGAAGGCGGCACTGATCAACTCCGTTACGCATTGCACCTTAGGCAAATAGCGATGCCGTTTGTGGACGACTAAATACAGACTACCAATGGCATCTGGCCCTAAATCCAAATCGAGTTCGCTTAATTCATTAATCACTGCGTAAGGATGCGGTGCCTTTGCCAAAGGCATCACGCCTAATCCAGCGCGGCAGGCGGCAACCTGCACATTGAAATCATCCGAGGTAAAAGCCGGTTTGAAATTCGGGATCATCGCGCGCAGGCTTTGATTTACATACAAGTGATCATGCGACTCAGCCCAGCAGATCCAATCTAAGTCCTCCGGTTTTGGCTTTGCCTTTAATCCTGCAGCATAACTTGGCGAGGCGTACACCCGCACAGCAGTGTGGACTTGATCGAGACAAATCAAATCCTCATCATTAGGCGCGGCTGTGCGTAGTGAAATATCCGCTTCGCCACGACCGAGGTGTAAAGTCTCAATCCCCGACAAGACTTCAACGTAGAGTTTGGGATACTGCATCTGCAAAGTTTTACTTAAGGGAGCTAAGAGATCAAAGGCAATCCCCGGCGGCGCTGCAATGCGGATCTTTCCTTCTGGCACTCGGGTTTTTTGACTGATGTTTTGCTCGGCCTGATGTGCCCACTCGGCCATTCTTTGCGCCGCAGGGAGTAGTTTTTCTCCTGCCTGCGTTAGAGTCACACCACTACTGGCGCGTTCGAACAAATTTTCACCGATCGCTTCCTCAAGCTCGCCGATACGCCGACTCAAAGTCGGTTGCCCGAGCCGCAACACGCGTGCTGCCGCGCTCAAGCTTCCTTGTTCAACGACAGTGACAAACAATTTGACATCATCCCAACGTAAGCTCATACGCGCTCCCTTTACTCTTATCGACGTCCATCACACTGTTCTAAGCGGATTTAGATCCCATACAAATTCGGATGGAA
>JAYVHZ010000068.1:0-12469 GCA_043770645.1 Undibacterium sp.
GTGTCATTGAAAAAGAGATTCACAACCTAAGCCAAGACAAAATTTACGATGAATATACTTATTTTGTTGGTCGGCATGTCGCCTGCAGTCGTTACTGAGACTATTTGGGCTTTGTGCGAAAACGTTCCTGATTACGAAAAATTTCGACCTGACCGGATTGTTGTTATCACCACAGCAGACGGACGAAAAATTCTCCAAAGCAGTCTGTTGCGTAGTGGAGCGACGCGCGCTCCTTTAAAACGCGTCATAGATTTGCTGGACCTGCCGGAAACCTGTGCGCAGGTAGATCGTGGGTTTGAGATTCGCTGTCCGCAAAGTGAGCAGGGCGTAATATATGAGGACGCTCATGAAACCGATGAGCTGGATCAAATGGGGGATCTGATCTTCTCGACCGTTCTTGAATTTACCAGGAGCGAAGACACCCGGATTTGCTTAAGTCTTTCTGGCGGCAGAAAGTCCATGAGCCATTTGGCTGGGCAAACAATTGCTTTGCTTGCGCGCCCTAGGGATTTTCTTGTTCACGTTGTTGTCGAGCCGCCTAGGCTTGAGCAGTGTAAAGATTTCTATTTTCCTGACCCGGATAGAGATACATATTTCATAAATCCAACCCACGAAGATTCAAACCCGGAACCAGTTTTTCGGCAAGACATCGAGCTGCGCCTAGCCCGCGTTCCCTTTGTGCGTCTTGGCGATGTAAAGCAGATATCCGATATGGTGTCGAAGTGGTCTGATGCTGGTTTGGCAGCAGTCATTGCAGCCACCACGGGATCTATGAATCCTTCAGTAAAAATAATACTCCAATATCATAAGAAAACTGGCCATATTTTTGTTAATGGAAGGGATATTGAGACTGTGCCTCAAAAAAATGGAGATAAAAAAATTCTGCAGTCGCCAATTTATCAATTGGCATTTTTGCGACTCATCGCGAAATATGACAACAAAGAACTTCCAATACACTTTACGGAAACCAACCTCAGAGACTATTTCACGCTTTGTCTGGAAATCGGCAAAGCGCGTGGGGAAAATGTAGCCAACAGACTTTTGCATCAGATGGCGGAATCATTTGACAATAAACCTGGAACAAACCCAACTACGAATTCGCAGAATTTCGATCCACAGACTGCTTATCTTGGTCATAAATTTAAGTACAAAATTCCGAAAATAATCGTCCAAAAAAATTTCATTGAAAAAGAAATTCTTGAGTCTGGATTTATGCTTCGACCTGACGTCGTTTCAAAATCCCGCTCCGCAATCGCCGGCTGTCTTGAAAGTGGGGAGTTTTCCCTCCCATGTATTAACCCACGTACAGACAACGCATTTTATCGACTCCCCGAATCATGTGAACTCATCGAGGTAGATTGAACATGAAAACTTTCCCTTCACTTGATGCGTGTAGTGACATCCTTCAGGCGGTAAAGGCCAAAGAAAATCAGCCCGATGCCATCACGCTAGCCTACGAAGTCACGCTCATCACCTACATGATGGGTGGCGGCGTTATTGCCGGGGCACCTGACGACAAGATGCCATTTCGCACAAAATCGTTGCGCGGACACCTACGCCACTGGTGGCGCGTATTGGCGCGTGGTAAAAAACTATCTCTGAATGGTACAGCAATGCCTGAAACGCCCGATGGCTGGCGATCACTGGAATTTTCAATATGGGGAGGTGTGCAAAAAGAGTCCGTTCATGCCTCCCGGATTGGTCTGCACATCGACAAGATTGAAAAACTTAGTATCGAACAATATGAAAAAACAAATCAGACTGCGACCAGGCAGCACTGGGGTGCGCTTGCCTACGCATTATTTCCAGCCAAGGCACCGCAGGGACAAACCCTTGGACTTAATCTGGTGAGGCCTGGTGCGAAATTGCGCTTAACCGTCACTCTTAAAGACAAAGAGCTCAAAAACGATGTGGAACAAGTCATCAAATTTTGGGCGACCTATGGCGGTTTCGGTGCACGCACTACGCGCGGACTTGGTGCAGTTCGGGTACATCAGATAATCGATGGCAAACCAGATCCTAAGCCTCTTTGCGCATTACCGCCTGCCTGGATTGAGCCGCACATTAAATCCGCGCAAGGCTGGGCTAATGACCGTCAGAATATGCTTGCTAGGCCTGCGGAAAATAACCCCCTGGTTTTTCGCCCCCTGGACACAATCATGACCGTTTGCCTTCAGGCCATTGCTGCCACACCGACCATTCGTTATGCATCATTGGCATTAAATGCCAATGAATCCCATAAGGCAATGATTGAAAAATTTCAGGCTTTCCGGCAACGGGTTAACCTAGCGAGAAATGCCGGAACAAACAGACCCGGTCGCAGTTACTGGCCAGAAGGCGATGCTATGCGTGCGAAATCGGCCCATTATTCACCACGGCATACGCCTCGCTCATCAGTGGTGCCCGACCATCTGCCACGCGCGGATTTCGGGTTGCCCATTACCTTAGATTTTCTGAGCGATGGACCCGGCAATAACGCAACCCGGGATGCCCGTGACCGCGATCCACTAAAGAGATCACTGATGCCACCAATGCATGATCGTATGAGCAGTCCGCTTATCTTGCGACCTGTAGCTTTCGGGGCAATGAATGAGAAGGGAGAAACCGCCATTTCCTATCTTGCGGTGGCGACCTTGATTAACCGGGTACAGCTTGGCGAATCGCCCGGTGGCGTGCGCTCCCGTTACGCGCTCACTTCGGTTCGCATTGACCCTCCGGCCGGCACCACAAAAGAGCTCCCGGTCTGGTCGCAAACGTGGGAGGCTGCTGCCACAGATTCCCCAGCGCATCGTTATCGTAGCGGGAAGGTTTTCAATGATACCAAATTAAAACCCGAATCCGCCGTTGACGCATTTCTCAATTATTTCACGTCAGGAGACGCATGAACTCGGACAACTATCTGGTCGGGCTCGCATTTGGCCCGGTGCAAAGTTTTATTGAGGCCGCCCGCCGCACGAGGGATTTATGGGCCGGATCGACCTTGCTCAGCGAGCTTTCTGGGCACGCTGGCAATACATTGAAAGATAAATACTCTGCCGAACTAATATTTCCTTCGACACTATCCCTGAGCGCAACAGGGAACGTTGGCCTCACCAACAAAATCGTCGCTGTCCTGCGCGGCAATGACCCAGGTATTGTCCTTTCTGAAATCGGCTCCACTGCAAGCGCCTTGTTTCAGAAAAAGGGTGACGCGTTTCTGTCCGATCTTAAAGCGAAAGGACTTGAGAAGTCTGTCGACGAAGCGCTTTTCAGGATGCAACTATCC
Organism: Undibacterium sp.; assembly: GCA_043770645.1. Classification (GTDB taxonomy): domain Bacteria; phylum Pseudomonadota; class Gammaproteobacteria; order Burkholderiales; family Burkholderiaceae_D; genus Undibacterium. The sequence continues at coordinate 3,266 of JAYVHZ010000068.1, forward strand.
GATGCATTTGACTATCATTTTGCCTGGGTTCCGATGCTTGAGGGCGGCGGCTACGATCAAGCGTTCAGGAGACTACAGGTCTTACTTGACGCTAGAAAGCACACCAAGACATTTCTGCCCGTAAATGATCAAGCATTGCAGGCGCATACTGTCGATGCGTACAACCGCAAGATACGTGCTGCAGCACCGTTGCTTTCTTCTCTCGACGGACGTCGTGAATCTGTGCTGACCGACGCGCGAGATACCGAGTATTTGCGCCGCCGCTACCAGATAAACGAGCGCGAAGAACTGGATGCCATCGGCTTAATCAAACGCGTCGGCGCAAGTGCTGGAGGGTTCCCTTCTGTCACGCGCATCGCCATTGAGCCCTGGATCGTGGCGCTTTCGACGCAAAATCAAATCGACATTGGCCAGCTGCTCGATAAGTTAACACCTGAAAAAATCGGCTTGGTAAGGCGCTATAGCGTGCCCTCAAGTTTTGTTTTTACGGATGCTGAAACAGCACAGACGCAAACAGAAAATAATCGACTAAAGGTACTCGCTTACGACAGTGAAATACTGCTGAGCAGCCGGCGTCAACAACTACCCGAGCTTGATAAGCAAAATCCTGACGTTGTCGAATTAAATCAACTCCTGAAAACAATCGGCGGCCCTCCGGATGAAGGCCTGTATGTCTGTGCACTGATGGCGGACGGTGACCATATGGGCAAACTTCTGCAGGCAGAAGGGATCACGCTGAACGTGCACCAAAAAATTAGCGAAGCCCTTGCGCACTTTTCCTCAAACTGTCCGGCGCTGGTTGCACGTCATGGTGGCGCGTGTATCTATGCCGGTGGCGATGATGTACTCGCGTTATGTTCAGTAGACGTTGCATTGGCACTGGCCCGCGATCTCATAGATCTTTTTGTAGACACTTTGAAACACGCCCTCAAAAGCGATCCTGGTCATGAAGTTCCGACCTTATCAGTCGGTCTAGCTTTTGCCCATGCAATGCACCCTTTGGGCGACCTGCGACGACTTGCTGGTCTCGCGCTACATCACGCTAAGCAAGGACCGGACAATACCGGACTGCGTAATGCCCTCGGCATTTTGTTGGAGCCGCGTAGCGGCACCCGCGTTATCCTTAGCGGCCGATGGGATGAATCTGCGGAGGGAATGACATTGCAGGGTTTCGATCATCGGCTCAAGCTCTGGCGTGATGCCTTTGCGGAGGGATATTTATCTCACAGCGCTGGGTACGATCTGGCTCAGCTTACCCGCAAGCTCGGCCCACGCGCGCTACGCTCAGAAGCCATGCGACTATTCGGACGCCGCCTTAAGGGGGCTGCACCAGCTGCGCTATCTTCCATATTGAGCAGCATCGCCAGCAATGAACGTTCCGCGAAAGCGGGTCTACATCAGCTATCTGCAGAATGGTACGTGGCGCGTTGGTTATATATGCACGCTGTCGCTACGCCTGTGCCCGCTTTGCCTTCACCGAAAGACTGCCCATGAATCGCACTGCTTATTTCATTCGACCGCATTCGCCTCTGGTATTTCGCTCGGGTCGCCCCTTTGGCGAGATCGATGCCGGCGGTGCTGACGTTGGATACAACTTCCCATTGCCAACTACAATTGCCGGTGCGCTTCGCGCGGCCTGGGTTGATGCGAACAACCATCACGTCACTTCGCGCGATCAGACCCTGCTCGCATTGCATGTGCATGGAGGCCTGCGTGCAGTGCGTCGACAAGGTAGTAATGGTCGCGCCGAGATCACGATGTTTGCTGCAAAACCGATGGATGCGGTCTACGAGGGTGTTGTTGGTAATGCTTACGACCTGCTGGCTGTCCAGACAACTACCCTCTCTGACGGCGAGGGATGCGTGTTGCCGAACAAGCTTTTACCCCTTTCCTCTGGGACAAGTGCTAAACCCATTGCTGGCCCTGAGGCCTGGTCTCTCGATGCGCTTGCCAATTGGATGCACGGGACATTAGGCAGTCTGAGCACAAGTCAGGGTCTTGCCACAATGCCTCATGATAAACGCACCCACGTGGTGATTGACGAAACCAGCCAAACAAACATCAAAGGTGGCTTGTACCAGAGTGATGGCATCGACTTTGACCTGCCCGGTGAAGATCAGGGGATCGTCGCCTGGTTAGGCGTCCATCCTGGATCGAAGGCCGCTTCACCCAACCCCGTTTTCAGCGCACGCATGGCGCGATTAGGTGCTGAAGGCCGAACTGCCACTTTTGAAGAGATCGTCTCAGACAAATGCGCAGTACATAGTATGAACTGCCCAGCATCACTCTCGCACAAGCTTGATGCGCTGAAGGTCGGCGATCAGTTCCGTCTGTTGCTATTAACCCCTGCGTGTTACCTGCGCAATGGCTGGTACCCTGATGGTCTTCAGCCCAAGGATAAAAATGACAGTGACTCGGCCATCGAGGGTTGTCTGGTTCCATTAAAGTCTGGCGATAAAGATAAAGACTGGACATTTCGTTTGCGTGCTGCAGCATTGGACCGTTGGCTGCCAATAGCATCGAGTAGTACCCGCAATGATGAAGGTAGTAATAAATTTACCCGACGTCCACTGCGTCGGGCTGTGCCATCCGGCACCGTATATTGGTTGGAGATTGTGCGATGTGGTGAGACGCCGCTCAGCCAGCTTTGGATGCAATCGACTTGCCGCACCGATTTTTCCCGTGACGGTTTCGGTCTGGCGATTCCCGGTCTTACGCTGTGCGCAGAGCGTAAATAACACATTGAGCACAGCGAGCATAGTGTAACCATCACTCCCTTTTAACCCGATACTCAATATTCCAATACCATGAACGCATTACTCTACTTCATCGTCACACGTACACCCACCCACGTGGGCTGCGGCCAGGGTCTCGAAGATATTGACCTGCCGATACAACGTAGTACAACCACCCTATTGCCCATCTTCTACACCTCCACGATCAAGGGCGTTTTACGTCAACATGCGCCCGAACTGTGGGGTTGCGATGAACGCAGTGTCATTACCTTATTCGGCGCTGAGCGTGACGCTGCAGCGCAGACTGCCGGTATGCTCACCCCGCAGGACGCACGGCTTCTTGCCATGCCCGTCGCCTCACTGAAGGGGGGCTGGGCCTGGGTAAGCAGTCGTGACCAATTGCGTCGTCTGCGGCAGGATGCGCTTGCCGCAGGCATGGCCGATGTACCAGTGTTGCCAGCGACACTAAAAAGTGATGCCATCCTTCTCGATGCCCAGAGCTCACTACGCATATCGTCGCCAGAAGGGGATCGCGTTGCTCTACTTGAAACAGTGCTTGTTCCCACCGGAGAATCGTCTGACCTTGCGCGCTGCTGGGGCGACTTTATTGCAGCCCGCGCGTATCCGGACGATGATGCCGAGTGGCGCACCGAGGTCGCAAGCCGATTTGTTATCGTCAGTGATGCCACGTTCACCCAAATGGCTAAAAATGCCACTGAAGTGCGTGCACGAGTCAGTCTCGATGAAGACCGCATCGCGCGCGACCGTAGCTTGTGGCGCGAAGAGTGTCTGCCCGCTGACACCATCTTATGGGGACAAATCGGCGCACAAGCGACCGATCGCGGGGCAAAAGACGCTTTGTCTGAGAATGACGCCTTAAACATAGTGCGCCGCGGCGAAGTACAGATCGGCGGCAAAGCCAGCGTCGGATACGGACTAGTCGACTTTCTGCCACAAGCCCGTCCTACAGGAGCATGAAATGAGTCATCTGTCCCGCATTCATGCCGATCATCTGCATGCCAACATAGAAGCTAGTCATGCTGTTTTGGGTAATGACTGGTCGGATTACCTCGCACTCGGCCGTGACTTACCGGCTCTTATTCGAGAAAATGGCTTAAAACAAACGATATACTTCCTGCTACATCAGAGCGACAAAAAATCAGGCTGCAAGCGCCTTCTCGATGACTGGCTGCTGAACCGCTCCAGCTGCTCGCTGGCGCTGTCCAATCTGCTCAAGCTTCCAGATTACCAGTTGCTCACACAAATTGCCCTGGCGGAGGCGCAACGTATCAAACGCAGCGTGGAAGCGATTGATCAAGAAATGCCACCTGATATCGAGAATAATGAATTTCGGTCACCAGAAAACAAACGCCGTGATCAGGACTTACACTTGGCCTCACTGGCCGAAGCAACGCATTGGTTCAACGACCATGCATCGCAGCTGGGCGAACACATCGGTCTCATATGGCGTTTTACCGGTGTGCCAGAACGATTTCGTGACGAGCCCCACAAGCAAACATACAAAACTGAGCACATTGACGATGTGCTCAAAGCCAATAAAAACTGGTATGGCACGCCTCATCATCAATTGTATAAGAGCGCCTATAGCCGTTGGGAAAAACGCTCCCAAGCAGTCTCGGCATGCTGTCCGGTCAAAGTGGTATCGCGTCTTTTTATTGGGATGGGCAGTGCCAGCGTACATGAAACCCAGGTTTTACTTCATCCGGTATATGGCTTGCCCTACGTGCCCGCGAGTACTCTCAAAGGAGTATTGCGTGCCTGGTGGCAGACCCGGCTCGATGTAATGGGCCCAGATCACCCACAGGCGGGGTCTACTCGGAACTTGATGGAGCGTCTGTTTGGGTCAGAAAAAAACCAGGATCAGAATAATGACGATCATGCAGGCGCTCTTGTCATTCACGATGGGTGGTGGATTCCGGAGGCAGTCGCTCCTCTGGTGCGGGAAGTGGAAACGCCTCATCACAGTGAGTACTACACAGGCCAGCAAGACGTTCCAACGGCATTTGACGGCCCAACCCCTGTTACTCAGTTGGCTGTTCAGGGCAAGTTCTGGCTTTCTGTATCACATCAGAACGTCGGAGAAGCCTGGGCGAAGGAAATGCTCAGCTGTCTGTGCGATGCACTCGCTGATCCACTGCGGGGAGGCTTAGGAGGCAAAGCCTTCGCTGCGGGCTACGGCCGTCTGGTGCGTGTTGATTAAGCATCACAAAATGCGTGCAAGATGTTAGTTCCAAACCGGAGCCTACGGCTAAGCCGACCTGGTATTCTACTTTTTGGCTAGAGAATTAGTCATGCAACACCGTCCGGATACTGGCTTGGTAGATTCATCCCGGATAGAGAACTCGACAATTTGTGAGCACTCGTGTGGACCCCGGTAAATAATCAGTCTTCCTGACACTTATCCACAGAGGTCCACACAAAACGGCCTCGCAAGCCACAGCCAGAGCGGGTCTCAAGATGGTATAGTTCGATAAGCATTTACCGCGAGCGGTGAAACGACTAGATATGCTAATAACAGTGGGATACTTTCTGTTCGATAAGCATTTACCGCGAGCGGTGAAACGACTTTGATGTCAACCAAGTCTTGATATCCAGAGTGTTCGATAAGCATTTACCGCGAGCGGTGAAACGACACTCGTATCTGTGCGTAGAACTCACGAATAGTTCGACAAGCATTTACCGTGAGCGGTGAAACGACTTTTGAATGCCACCGCAAGTTAACTTGATTGGTTCGACAAGCATTTACCGCGAGCGGTGAAACAACTGTGTATTGGAAATATGCTCCATATTGACAATCATGCCGGCGCTCTTGTCATCCACGATGGGTGGTGGATTCCGGAGGTAGTCGCTCCCCTGGTGCGGGATGTGGAAACGCCCCATCATGGTGAGTACTACACAGGTCAGCAAGACGTTCCAAGGCCCTGTGACTCAGTTAGCTGTTCAGGGCAAGTTCTGGCTTTCTGTCTCACATCAGAACGTCGGTGAAGCCTGGGCGAAGGAAATGCTAAGCTGTCTGTGCGATGCACTCGTTGATCCACTGCGGGGAGGCTTAGGAGGCAAAGCCTTCGCCGCAGATTACGGCCGTCTCGTGCGTGTTGATTAAGCATCACAAAATGCGTGGAAGATGTTATTTTCAAACCGGAGCCTTCGGCTAAGCCGACCTGGCATTCTACTTTTTAGCTGGAGAGTTAGTCATGCAACACCGTCCGGATACTGGCTTGGTAGATTCATCCCGGATAGAGAACTTGACAATTTGTGAGCACTCGTGTGGACCCCGGTAAATATTTAGTCTTCCTGACACTTATCCACAGAGGTCCACACAAAACGGCCTCGCAAGCCACAGCCAGAGCGGGTTTCAAGATGGTATAGTTCGACAAGCATTTACCGTGAGCGGTGAAACGACCCAATCTTCCAACATTACCCCTTGAAATTCGGTTCGACAAGCATTTACCGTGAGCGGTGAAACGACACTACCACCGATGGAGTTGTTCCATTGCTGGGTTCGATAAGCATTTACCGTGAGCGGTGAAACGACCTGCCCATGTGACAATATGGGAATCTGAAATGGTTCGATAAGCATTTACCGCGAGCGGTGAAACGACATTCTTGAATGTCTGAATTTCTTGAAAATCTAAGTTCGATAAGCATTTACCGCAAGCGGTGAAACGACTAAAGGCGATAATAAAAAGAGGCACCGAGACGGTTCGGGAAGCATTTACTTCGAGGAGTAATACGACATGTTCGAGGTAAGGCCAATGCAACCTCGATATGAAACCGTTTAGCTAAGCATTTTACGTAGTCGGTTTTCAAAACTATTGAGCTGGCGGCCTTCCAGCAACTCAATCTTGTATTTTTTGGCACGCTGCCGTGTGCTGTCTTTCATGGGGCGGGCAGAAAGCAAAACTTTTTCTCCAAAAACTCTCGCTAAACGCGTGCCTAGGGCATCGAGTTTATAGAGTACCTCGTCGCTTTTCGTCTCATCGCCAAAATTTCCCGTTTTGCACTCAACTAGGACGACACGATTGTGATGAATCGCGACCAGATCGAATTCGTTTAAAGGCGCGCTCCTGTCTTGACCAAAACGTACACTAAGTCCGCATCGGATATCGTGCAATCCGATTTTGCTTGCCGCGAGAAAGGCGTATTCCTCAAGCCAGAAGCCGCCGAGATAGCGTGCTGCCTCTTCAGAAGCAAATCGATACCGATGACCTTCAACTGGAATCAGTAATTTGAGCTCCAAAATTCGTTGCCATGCAAACGCAACGAAGGCATTTGGTTCGTTCACGCGCACGGTCTGAACCGACTCAAGAAATTGATCTCTACTACCTATAACCCGGCGAAATGCTTTTCCGCTTGCGTTGTTCAGTGCATCAAATAAATGATCGAGTTCGACTACATATTCAGCCAGATAATGCGTCAAATCGGCACGGCCTTCGCACCGATTTTTCCAACCGGGGAGGTCGGAATTGACTCCAATAATCTGGCCACCTTGTGCCGCAATGTATTGGGGGATATTAATCAGGTTCACGGGAATTGGATCCGAAAAACAGGTATTGCCTTCCATAAATTCGAAACGTCTATGGTCGGTGTCCGTATATAGCAATTTGCAATTTTCAAAAACATCCTGGAAGCCAAAAACAAAGGCCATCGATAGCAGTTTAGTGCCGCCGGTGAAATTAAGTACGATATCGCTGCCCTCATAACGTGTGGCCAGCTCAGAGGCGATTCGAACCGCATAGGGCACCAGTTCTACCAGACCAGTGCCGGGAACGCTCCTGTGGATCACGACCTCCTGACAACCTGACTGTTGCAACAGGTCAGCGAACCGCTCTCCCATGCCCAGCTCATGCATTTCTTTTGTCACGACTAGATGCACCGCGTCAGGTCGATAGCGTATAACCGCCATGAAATTAGGCATCGCCTGCGCCGAAATCAGACAAACGTGAACGCCAGACATAGATATCTCCATTGTGCGAATGGCAGCTTAGGTCGCTGACATGCCATCGCAAGTTTATGAGCCAACCTTGCATCGCCAAAAACAAAACACAATATCGTTATCGGAGTTCTGGCGTGTCCCCATTCCGGGAGTTGGTCAGACAACACTCGATCTTAACATTGATTGTAGAAGGAAGAGAGCGATGGACACTACTGCAAACACAGACCAAGCGAGTGCATTAATCAATCCACACAGGATAAATTTGAGTTCAAACTCAAAGCCGAATGCATTTGAGTTTGAACAAAAACTGGTGCAAGTAAGTTTTAATGAAGCATTGCGCTATCACGCCATTCACCAATCAAATTTCGATCTCTCCATTTTACTTGAAGAATTCTACACCTGGTCAGATCGGTTTAACGCGGAATTCGATCTAAATATTTCGCCTTCAGCGATCGCGGTAGAAGATCTGAAAAATAGAAAGGTGCTCGGTAGTTATAGGCCGCGTTCCGGGCTTGGATTAGATGATGTAATCACTTTAAACGTTAAGCATTTATCGCGCTCGCCAGTCGATCTCCTGATGACGCTGCTGCATGAGCAGCTTCATCAGTGGCAGGTGCAGCACGGAACGCCTGCCAAAGCGAGCTGGTATCACAACCTTGAGTACACGAATATGGCTGCTTCACTCGGAATCTTTGTCAACGAAAAGGGCCAGTCCTTGGGATATGACACTAAAGGGCGATTTGCAATGTTTTTGCGACAGCATGGGATCGACAATTCCTCTGAGAGTGATGCCCGGTTTTGGAAAAATTGCGGTGTCAACGTGGTGGTCGAAACTGGTACTGAAGCATTGACGATCCTGACAAGTAACACGCAGAAATCAGGGAAAAATAAGAAATGGACTTGTGGCTGCACAAATATTCGCGCAGCAGTCGAAGTTCATGCTGTGTGTACTAAACCGGGGTGCGGCAACACATTCGTGCGCGCCTGAAAGACCGCATGCCATAAGTTTGGGAGCCAATGTACTGGCGAATAGATATCCGAAAATAGCGATACAGAAACGCCGATTGCATAACGCAGGTACAGCGAGCCGGAACGCAACGGATCATGCGGTCGAAAACAGAATGCAAGATGATTTCTATGAGAAGTATTTTACGCTGAAATATTCTTCTGAATCTGATCTGGGATGTGAAATTGGGGCCCTGAATGCAGCTGAGCAGATTAGGAATAAAGCTACCTAGCGATGTTTGCACAGTCCTTTAAATGGGATGGATGGGAGGTAGCAGAGTGCAGCAAGATTGATCTGCTTAGGCTCATGCATATACAAAGTCGATGTTAATTAGCGTTTGATTTGCAGCGGCAAACATCGCACACATAAAAAAATAAGCACGATAAAAAATGGCGCAACTATAGCTCCAGGTGATTAGCAGCAAAAAAATTACACTTGATTTTATTTGCAAAGAAAATCTGATTCTTTAGTTTGAACCAAAAAAGTCTGTCCATCGGCTAAGAGTC
>JAYVHZ010000069.1:0-2189 GCA_043770645.1 Undibacterium sp.
TGATGGTGGTAGCACGTGGCAAACTGCGAGCACCACAGGCACCACTTGGAGCATCAACGATAGCGGTAGTCACAATGCCGATTGGTCGCTACAAGCGCGCGTAATCAATACCGCCTCCACCTTGACGGGTAGTACCGATACCCAAGCGGTCACGCTCGATACCGTAGCGCCTGTGGTGAGTATTAGTAGCGACACAAATAGCACGACTTTAACGACAGGAAAGACTTCCACCTTAACTTTTGTTTTGAGTAAAGCATCAACTAATTTCAACTTGTCAGATATTAGTGTTAGCGGTGGGACTTTAAGTAACTTCTCTGGAAGTGGCACCACCTACACCGCTATTTTTACGCCAAATGAAAACACGAACACCAATGGGATAGTACGCATTGACTCTGCACGATTTACCGATGCATTAGGCAACAATAACCCCGCGTCGAAGGAACTAAGTATTTCTATCGACACTTTGGTAGTCGTACCACCAAAATCAAATGACACACCAAATAACAGTACCGGCACCCCAGCATCAACAACTCCTAACTCAACGGATTCGGCGCCCCCGAATACAGGCGGCAGCTCAGCGCCTCTATCGACTCCCAACGAGAGTAATGCGATTCGTAGTTTCTCAGACATATTGCAAAACAACCCATTAAGCATTGTCAACCCTAGAACCTCGGCGCCAACAACTGATAATGATACGAACAGGTCGTCGTTTACGCCGCTTACCCCAAGTGATGCAGCAGCTTTCGGGAATGGAAAAGTTCTAGCATTAAGCAATATTGTCACTAGCCATGGAGAAAGCGCTTTTCGAATTGTGGTGGCCAAAGCTAGTGAGCCTGGACTAATGACTTTCCGTGGTGTTCCTAGCCAAGTATTAACAAATTCTGGTGTGATGACGATTCAAGTCCCGGTTGATGCTTTCGTTCATACCGACGAAAAAGCCGTGATTAAACTCAGTGCCCGCATGGCAAATGGCGAAGATTTGCCAAAGTGGTTGGAGTTCAATACCACAACTGGCCAATTTATCGGCACACCACCGCTAGATTTATTGGAGGAAATTGTTATCATTGTCGAAGCACGCGATGCTGACGGTCGCAAGGCAGAAACCACCTTCAAGATTAAACCAACCGCAAAGAGCAGCGATGGTCGTAACAGTTTGTCGCAACAATTCAAACTCAATGCCCGTCACCAAGATAGTTTTAATCGTAGTATCACTGAACAAAAAGCAGGGAGAAAAGTCGCTTAATGAATTCACCAACAGATAGTACGAACCAAGCACTCCTTCAACTATTAGATTTGGCGCGTCTGACGCGTCAAGCTAATGAGGCAAGCGAATTACGTTTCATCTGTGTGAACGATACGCATAGACTCAGCACCTACAGACAAGCTGCGCTGTGGACAGAGGAAGAAGGTATTTCCGCCTTATCTGGCGTAGTCCAGATTGAGGCGAACGTACCTTACGTACACTGGCTAAAAAAGCTCTGCGCACAATTGCAGACAACGAATGCTTCATCAGATGCTCTTGCTTCCCAGATCACCGCAGACCATCTATCAATCGAACTAGCGCAAGAATGGGATGAATGGCTACCACGGTACGCTTTATGGTTACGTATTCCCTCCGCACGAGGAGGACTTTTGTTGGCGCGCGATACACCGTGGAATGATTCAGAAGTTACTTTCCTCAAAGAATGGATCAGTATCTGGAATCATGCTTGGTATGCGAAACAGAGTCGTGAATCTTTTTCAGCCCGCCATCTATTTCAAGGTCTGCGAACACTTTTCAGTTGGCGCGAAAATCTGTCATGGTGGCGTCAAAAACGCTTTTTATGGCTGGTATTGAGCATTGTTATTTTATGTATTCCAACACGATTAACCGTCCTCGCTAGTGGCGAATTAGTCGCCTTAGATCCAGCTGTCATTCGAGCGCCTATGGATGGCGTGCTCGCCAATTTTGCAGTCAAGCCGAATGACGCTATCAAGACCGGACAAATCTTGTTCTCCTACGAGCAGGCTGGTTTGCAAAGCCGCCTAGAAGTCGCACGACAATCATTGTCAACCGCCGAGGCAGAATACCGACAAGCTGCACAATTGGCAGTTAGTGATCCACGCTACAAAACACAGTTAGCCAATTTGACTGGGAAAATCGAAGAGCGGCAGACCGAAGCCGAATTTTTGCAAACCTTGCTCAACCG
>JAYVHZ010000070.1:0-5927 GCA_043770645.1 Undibacterium sp.
GGTTCGGAGAACGCCGACTTTTATCAATCAGCGCTTCAACACCACCTTCGTTCGCCAGCTCTTGATAGCGATAAAAAGTGTCGCGTGAAACGCCCATGACTTTGCACGCTCGGGACACATTGCTCAGTTCCTCTGCTAAATTGAGCAAACCGGCTTTATGTTTGATGATAGGGTTGTTAGTATGTAGCATGAGAGTTACCTTTCTTTGGTTTAGTAGGATTCGACACCCATATCTAAACCGGTAACTCTCATCTTTTCAAGTCGATGTGTCAGATCGAGTCTGAACTAATACACTAGAGGACTACAGTTATCCAGTGTGTCTCATAGAATTCATTAGTTTTCAATTTTCTTCTTGTGTAATATCTTAAATGTTTCATCAAACACGAAATTAATGAAACGTAATTTATTTGTCACCGAAATCCAAGATCAAGCGAAACAAGCTCTTGTCTAAATCTGCCAAAAATGTTCATACTGGATTCATATGCATTCGCAAGTGAGCTCTGCACTTCGCCAGTTTGCATTTGTTTTGGCAGCTCTAAATAGTCTGTAGGAAAAAGTCCGAGATTTAGTGATATTTCGTTTGAAACATGATCCACGTCTTTGGGAATGTTTGACTTTTGGCTGTCGAATTTTGCATTCGACATCGAATCAAATCTTAATGAAACGCTGTTTGGTACTTCATCAGCTACTCGAGTTGCGTACTCAATTAGCATTGGCTCTGCAGGTATATAGAGAAACGCTTCGCTATTTATTTCATTTTCGCTTCTTAATATTCGTCCTAGCACTTGCCTGAAGTGAAGTTCAGTCTTTACTCTTGTTAGATGGCAGCACACACGTAGCCTTGGTATGTTTGTTCCTTCGCTAATCATGCCAACCGAGATTATCCACTTTTCCGAATTGTCTTTGAAGGTGCTGATTATGGTTAATGGATCTTCTTCTCGATAAGTCGCCACATGTGCATTTTCGCCAAGACGGTCTTTCATTATTCTAGCAATTTCATTCGCATGTCCCACTGAGGCAGCGACAATAAGCCCGCCAGCGTTTGGAAATTCTTTTCTGATTGCATCCAATTTTTTTGAAGACTGCTCAAGAAAGTAAACAATCAATTCTTCATCTTCAACTAGCTGTTGGTATGAGCACCCTGAGTCTTTTAGAAGATGCTCAAAAGAGGTATATCTTGAAGTTTCGTTATCTCGTCTAACGATAATCCGATCATTATCAATTAAAGTAATCTTAGGAATTCTGCAGACGTTATCCGATATGGCCTGAGACAAGCCATATGTGTAATCACAATGGATTTTACCTGTGTGAGAATAGCGAGCTAATGCAATTGGTATCTGATCTGACCTCCACGGTGTACCAGTAAGTGCAAGTGTGTATGCTGCACGTCCTTGAATATTCTCTATTATTTTCTGGCCCCATGAATTTGCGGTCGCAACGCCATCACTAGCACAATGATGAATTTCGTCGAAAATCACGAATATTCGATGTGAATCAAACAAACTCCAGAATGATGAATCCAGATGTAGCATTGCTTGATACGTTAAGGATCGCCCTCTAGATCCGAGAAGGCCATCCATTCGCATATTTGTGTGCGCCGCAAGTGAGCGTCCAAAATCCTCAGCGACCACAACCGAAGGGGAAAAGCACAAGATCAAGTCGATTTTGTTCTCGCGAAGTAACACGGTCGCGAGAGCTGATGCCATCAAAGTTTTTCCTGCACCTGGTGTCGCTAGGCAAAGAAAATGATTATCTTCTGTATCAAATTTTTGTGTGGCTCTAGATATGCACTCAGCTTGCCATTGTCTTAGTTTCATACTCTTATTTTGTGCTGAGTAAAATTAGACTCTCAATAGCCTTTACTTTGCCTAGCAACTTTGAGCATTTGTCTCTTGATTCGTTATAGAGTGCTTGAATTTGCTTTTGCATTTCAGGCATCTCTTTATAGATAGCATCGTATTCTTCAGCTTCGCCCAATGCGGTCAGTAGCTGCAATTTCTGATGATGCAATCGCTCCGTGAGACTCTCCTTTATTGAAACCTTCCGTGTCGAATCGTCGACGTTAGGAATTATGGGGGCCGAATTCACCTCAATGCGCCGCGAATTAAACTGATTTGTCGTCCGATATTTATGTCTTCGACCTTCTGCATTGGTCTTGATCAAATCGCCGTTCGAAGCAAGTTTTAGAATGGTTCTGTGAATAAATTGACGGGCAATTTTCAAATCAGTGTGCTCGAGAAAAGGAGCTGCCATGTATAAATCAAGCACTTGGCCAATGGTAAATTCCTCGCCTTTTAGGTTTTGAAAAATTTCAAGTACTTCATTTTTGCATTTCTTTTGCTTCATTTTGAACATCTGAGTTTTGTAGTGAATTTCGCTACATTGTAGCTTGTATCTAATATCGCTACAATGAAAACTTCATCCTATTCTCCTCACTACGAGAAACTTCGCCATTGGCTGAAGCAAAAGCGGTCTTTGACTTCGTTAACGTTACGAGATCTTGCTCCCATAATTGGTGCGCATTTCACGAGTATTGGCAAAATGGAGCAAGATAGAAAAAAGATTGAGCTTGTCGAATTCGTTAAGTATTGCCAAGCCATAGATGCAGACCCGCATGAGGGCTTAGATATCATTATCCAGTCTCTATCTGAACAAGATATTGCGAAGAAAAAAACACCTCAAAAATAAAATCGCCAATCACGTTAAACTCTGTTCGAGAACGATTATTCCAAAGTATCTCAACCTGACTAAAACCAAATTCGACAACCACGCTAAGTAGTTGTCGAATCTTTCCATCAACTTCTATACCAGACGCCTGACTCGTTGTTTAAAGTTACTGAATCCTCTTCTGTCACTTGGAGTGGAAGGCACGCTAATAAACACGTGCTTAGTCGGCGGATACAGTTTTCCATGATGACCACCTGTTTGATATGACCATCCATTTAGCATTAGCCTTGAAACCAGTTTGTTAATATCCTTGCAGGAGCTGTAGCGCCTCATATTGCCTCCTGGATTGGTATCATTCGGTATCTAGATGCATATGCTTCTGCCGACAAACGCAATTCGTCGAACGCCCTCGCAGCTCCATCGGATTCAATCGGTCTACTATATTGATACCCCTGATGTCCAATCCTGTTTTGAAAGAAGCGTCCATGTGGATCAATCATGATGTATGACTCACTCATATCCTCGTTTCCTTCAACAGACATGACTTGACTAAGAGATTGATGCTTCTCGACAAATTTTTGAAAATCAGCGTTTGAAATTGACAAATCATTTGTAATGACCGGCAGCATCTGAAATACCTTCCATCGCTGTGGCGATAATAAACGTATCAGGTTATGCATATCTTCTTTGTAGTTGATTGCATTAACGACGGTGTTGATTTTCAATCGAAGCCGCGGATTTATCACTCTTGCGCATTCAAGCAATCTGGCGACTGTATCAAGGTCTAATTGCTGACCATGTTTATCTGCACGACCTATTTTAAAGTTCAAATCTTTATCTAAACAGTCGATGCTTAATCCCAACATTGAAATAAGTGGCGCGAGCTGTTCTATGAACTCAGAATTCAAGCGACTTCCATTCGTAATAATGGATGTATCAATTCCCTTTGATCTTGAGTAAGACAAAATACGAAGCACTTTGTCTCGATAAAGAAGTGGTTCACCACCAGCTATATTCAGGCGCAAAGTCTTCCACGATATTCTCTGGCGAAGTGGATTAGACAGATTGGATGGATCGAAAAACGCACAAACTTCATCGAGCAATCGTTTGGTTCGGCTCCAATCGTGAATTAATTCCTTATCAGCTTTGCTCCACTTCGCATAGCAGTACTGGCACTGGTAATTGCATACTTCAGTGATATGCCAGTTAATAACTAATTCAGAAAGCTGCGGACGAGCATCTACCTCTCCCATATGGAGTAATTTCATGTGTATTCTCCTGGTGAGGTGATTAAGCGTCAGTGTGTGCGATGTAGCAAATGCGAAAACCGACCTTAAAGCCTTCTTCTCTCAATGCATCCCCAATGATGTAAGAATTAGACTCAATTGATTTTCTACCTTCTTCGTCCGCATACGCAGCTGCAATTAACGCAGATTTCTCAAAGCGACTGTCGCCAAGCCACTCTCCGAATCCGGGAGATTTAACAAAATCTAAACCTTCACTATTTGAGAATAAATGAAAATTTGTATTAAAGAGCAATTTGCCGTCGGGTAAATAGCAGTCAGTCGAGTCCTTACCAAAGCGACCGTCACTACCTTCGACACACCAGCCTCTTTCCTCAAAATACGTATCTCGCGGCATTGGTTCGCCGCCCTTCACTATAAAAGAGCGTGCGGAAGAAATTTGATTCGTTACAGGTTTAGCTCGCGGAGCAATTTGACGCCATTCGTCTGCTAAAATCAAACGCACGGGCAATTTTGTCTCTATCTCAAAATTCTTGCAGTAAGCAATCGCATCAAGCCAAGTTACACTGACTGGCAAATTCTGATCTTGATCGAAATTTACTGACATGAGATTGCCTTCAATATGCCAATTTGCGTCGTGAGCACGCTCCAACCGAGCTTGTCCCCAATTCTTCTTAATATAGAACGAAAAGAACTCCCTAATTGAGATTAGCGGGGAAACCATTAAGCAATATTTATCTAAACGATGTGGCACAAAGTCGTGGTTAAATTTACCCGTAATCGAGCGCGGAGCATTGTAACCTTCTGCAATTAGCTCCTTCTCAATCAGTTTTCTATAACCAGGCCAGTTATTGACATCACCGCCATTAAAGTAATGCTTTTCCTCGGCACGGTGTTCTAACTCCTCGTACCAATTTCCGATTGAAAAATACAAATGAGCTTCTATTTTATTCTGACTAAGCACACTTGGAAGTTCGTCATTCCTAAAAAAAGGATAGTACTTATTTGACGAGAATTTTTCATCACGTTGGTCACGGATAATCCAATCAAAAGATCCGTTCGGGCCTTTTAAGAAAATGATATTGGCATTGCAAGGCGCCGGAAGCACTTCTATCCAACCATCACTTGAGCTTTCTATCTGCAAGCGAAATTGTTCAAACAACTTTAATTCAAATTCCTTTTCTTGTTCACAGACGTTATAGCTTCGCATTACAGGCTCACCGATCATTGGATCCATGAGATTATTGCCAAGCAAATGATACATACAACCTACGTACTCTGAAAAAGTATGCAGCAACAACATTCGACCAGTCATATCTAGATAAGGAATAGAGCAACTTTCTTTCATGTATTCTGCTCGCAGAAGAACTTGATCTCCGTGTTCTATGCAATAGTCGAACCTTGCTTCATCGGTTCTCAATTTGCATCCTCTTGTAAGCATATCAAAGTCGGCCCTACCATATGCGTCTGGGGCGAAAAGGTTTGATCCAACGCCAGTAAATATTCTTCGAGGAAGTGGTAAGCCTGAATTAAAGAAACGCTCTGCTACACGTTGAGCTGTCAATTCGTAGCCAAACCTTGGTCGAAATTTGCAATTGATAAGATCAGTTGGCGTATGCATCCCTTGATCGTGCAGAAACTTCTGAAGCTTAGGGCATTCTTCATTCCGCCACTGGTCATATGACTTCGCACCAAGTGACTTTGCAATTGATTCATAAAGCGCGGTTGCCTTTAATGCTTGCTTCTCTTTATGAGTTTCCGCATTTGATTTGTTATCGTCACGCAATCGTCTTACGGATTCACGAATGTCATCCAAGCCCAAGCCTTTAAGCTTTAATGACCAGTATTTTGTTGAATCAGTAGACGCGGAATTTGGTTTTTCGGCCAAAACATAAACATCACGCATTGCGCGTAATAGCGAATCATTTGTCATAAATCTCTCCAATTAAGCCACGGCATAGTTAGCCGTGCTGCCTCAAGCAACAAGTAAAAAGGTCAGTGAAATTATTTGGAGAG
>JAYVHZ010000071.1:0-4211 GCA_043770645.1 Undibacterium sp.
CTTGAATGCGCATGGTACTTCTACACCTTTGGGTGATAAGAATGAAACAGACGCGATTAAAGCAGCCTTTGGCGATCATGCCTATAAAATGACGATCAACTCGACTAAGTCGATGACCGGTCACTTGTTGGGTGGTGCTGGTGGTTTGGAATCGGTTTTGTCTGTATTGGCTGTGCATAATCAAGTTTCACCACCGACGATCAATATCATTAATCAAGATCCAGAATGTGATCTCGACTATTGTGCGAATACGGCGCGTGAAATGAAGATTCAATACGCAATGAAAAATTCGTTCGGTTTTGGCGGTACTAATGGAACTTTGATTTTTGGAAAAATGTAAACTTCCGATATCATCGTTTCTTGCTAGCTCTGATTTAAAAAACACCACATAATGCATGTGGTGTTTTTTTTTTTGATCATGAAGTTAAGAATGATAAATCGAGGGAAGAAAGTTGACCTGTCTTGCTGTCTCAGTCTTAGTAAAGCCTTCACGTTTATTGTTAATGTTGTCGATGCTAATGTTAGGCTTAGTAATGCTCAGTTTGCTCTATGTCGCCTACGTGTTTTATGTGCAGATCGTTCTTTATAGTCTTGCCGTGATCTTTGTTTTTGTTTGGGCATGGATATATCGACTCTTACGGCAGCAGAGTTTGCAAATCTGTCAAATTGATGTCGATCATAATGGTTGGATGGTGTTGCGTGAACTTGATGGCGCTTTAAAGGTGCATAACTCTCGGATTGTTTTTTTGCGTTTCCCAGTTATCATTTGGCCTCACCTTATCGTGTTGAACCTCGTTGATGAAGATAAAAAAAAGCAAAGTTTGATCATTGCATATGATTCAGTGGAATGTGAAGGTTTTCGGCAATTGGCAGTGGTATCGTTATGTTTGGCTCGACGAACAGAACGAATTGGGGATGATCGTAATAGTTTGTCCGAAGGGAACTTTTAATTGCAATCAAAGTCGAACGAATAAGAACTGTCAGTTGACATCAAATTTAGACTCAAAAATAAAATAAGATTCAAGCAAAATGGGAATGTTTGTGTGACGAGCGAGCGCGATATAGATCAACTTCTTGTTGAACGTGTTCAGCGTGGTGATAAAAAAGCATTTGAGCTTCTGGTTTCCAAATATCAAAGGAAACTCTATCGGCTTGTGTCTCGGCTCGTCCATGATCACGCAGAAGCGGAAGATGTGGTGCAAGAGGCTTTTATCAAAGCTTATCGCGCTTTGGCAAATTTCAGAGGAGACTCTGCGTTTTATACTTGGCTTTATCGGATCGGTATTAATACAGCAAAAAATTATTTGGTAACTCAAGGGCGTCGTGCACCGACCTCAACAGATGCTGATGTCAATGAAGCGGAAACTTTTGAAGATGCCGATGGACTAAGGGATATCAATACGCCTGAGTCTTTGCTGGCAAGTAAGCAAATTGCTGCGACAGTCAATGCGGTTATGTTGTCCTTGCCGGAGGAGTTGCGCAATGCGATTACGTTGCGTGAAATAGAAGGTTTGAGTTATGACGAGATCGCAGAAGTGATGCTTTGTCCGATTGGTACGGTGCGAAGTCGAATATTTCGGGCGCGTGAAGCGATCGCCGACAAGTTAAGACCGCTAATCGGTACTGCGATCGATCAACGTTGGTAAGTAAATAAAAAAGTCCTACTAAGTTAAAAAATAAAAAACGACCATATAGTCGAAACCTAAAAAATAAGTGAAATTGAACCGGGAAGAAATGATGAATAAGCGTAATCATGATGAACTGATCTCTAGTGTCATCGATGGGGAAGCGACCAAGCTACAACTTGATAAGTTGTTGAACGGCTTAAAAGGTGAAGATGGTAGTCAAGTCAAGGCGACATGGGAGCGCTATCATGAGCTTGGGGACGTATTGCGCTCGGATGATTTAGCTGTCACCTTTAGCGCTGATTTTTCTGACAAATTTTCCGCTTTGTTAGCTGCTGAGCCGAATGTTCTCGCGCCAAAAGTTTCTGTAATCCAGTCAACTTTAAAGTCAGACAATGGCACAAAAAAATCGGCTTATTGGGCAATCACCAGTGTTGCCGCGACGGTGATGCTAGGATTTTTAATGGCACCGCAAATTCTGCCCTTGTTGAATCCTGTCGGTGCTTCTGAAATGTTACTAGCTAGAGTTGATAAGTCCGATCCCTTTGCTGTGTCTGGTGTAAAGCTTGCATCCAATGCGAATTCTTCAGCTAGCGCCTCTGCAAATGTAAACGCCAATAAGGAACAGGAATTTGCGCCAAAATTAGAGAATCAGGTTGAAATGCTGAGGGATCCTCGATTGGATAGCTATTTGTTGGCGCATCAAAAAGTTTCACCTAGTTTTGACAATGGCGCGCGCAATATTCAACGAGCAAATGTTGTTTCCTTGCCTGACACTGAGAAATAATCTAATGTGGTTTCGAAACTTTATCCTGAGCATTGTGTCATTAACCTTGATGCTGGCGTCGTTTAACATCAGTGCAAGAACTAGTGATGAGCGTGATCTGCTGAAGATGCTGCAACAGGTGCAGAGTGCCGCCAAAAAAACCAGCTATTCTGGAACTTTTGTGTATCAACAAGGGAATCAGATTCGAACTTCAAGGATTACCCATGGTTTTGATGCGGAAGTTGAAATTGAGAAGCTTGAAATTTTAGACGGTAAGCCTCGTGAGTACATTCGTCGCGACGGCGAGGTATCTTGTTATTTGCCTGAAAGTAAGTTAATTCAAGTTGAAAAAAATCTGTCGCAAGAAGAGTTTCCTGCATTGTTAAATCAAAATGTGCATTTGTTGCCTGAATCTTACTTTGTGAAAAAAGCCCAGATGAGTCGGGTCGCGGGTTTGGAGTGCCAAGTTCTTAGTCTCCAACCCAAGGACAATATGCGTTATGGCTTCCGTCTATGTGTAGAAAAGAATTCTGGTTTGTTATTGGGGATTCAAACCCTAAATCCACAAAATGAAGTGATCGAGCAAATCGCCTTCACACAAGTGTCACTTGGTGATGTGGATAAGAGTAAGTTAAAGCCGAGTTTTCCTAATGTTGGTCATTGGAAAACAGAGAATATGACTGTACAGGCAAATATAAATTCTGGTTGGGTAGTGAAAAAAGTGCCTGCGGGATTTAAAAAGACTCTTGAAACTAAGCGATTTATTCCTATTTCAGCAAATGCATCTGGTACCGATGTAAATCAAACGAAATCACATCAAGTTGTGCAACTCATGTTTTCGGACGGCCTATCGACGATTTCCGTCTTTGTTGAGCCAAATACAGGCGGTCGGACTGAGGGAAGTTTGCAGCAAGGGGCGATGACGATCATGGGCAAGCGGCTTGGTGATAGCTGGTTAACAGTAGTTGGTGAAGTGCCAAATGTAGCAATTAAACAAGTAATCAATTCCATTCAATTTAAAAAATAATTCAAGGCGATTTAAAGCAATGGTGACAATATGAAAAAAATGCGATCTTTTCCTGTTGAAAGACATACTTCTATTTTAATTTCCTCTGTTTTGATTAGTGCTTCCCTCTTTGCGGCAGCAAGCTTTTTTAGTCCATCAAATAATGCGAATGCGCAGGCTTCAACTACTGCACAGACAAATTCTTCGCCTGCGTCCACAGCACCAGAGCCAATATTGGTTACAGGCTTGCCAGATTTTACGCAGCTTGTCGAAAAAACCAGTCCTGCTGTAGTCAACATCCGAACAACACAAAAAATCAACCAAGTACAAGGCGATCCTTTTGGCGGGGATGAACAAGCGCAAGAACTTTTCCGTCGTTTTTTCGGCATACCTGCGCCACAACAGAATCCGAGAAGCCCTCGTCAAGTACCAAAACAACAAGAACAAGAAGTGCCTCGCGGTGTCGGCTCGGGATTTATTGTGAGTCAGGATGGTTACATCTTAACGAATACCCATGTGGTTGAAGATGCTTCCGAAGTGTATGTGAAGTTGACTGATAAGCGTGAATTCAAAGCCAAAGTGATCGGTAGTGATCGACGTACAGATGTTGCTGTTTTGAAGATTGAAGGAAGTAAATTACCTAAAATTGCGATTGGTGATTCCGAAAAAATCAAGGCTGGCGAATGGGTAATCGCGATTGGCTCACCATTTAACTTGGATAACACCGTAACGTCTGGGATTATCTCTTCTAAGGCGCGTGATACTGGTGATTATTTGCCTTTAATTCAAACTGACGTGGCAGTCAACCCAGGAA
>JAYVHZ010000072.1:0-1853 GCA_043770645.1 Undibacterium sp.
AATAACAAGTGGGACTTTGCTTATCTGGGTCATTGCGAAGTATTCGGAGAACCATCAGATTCGGCATTACATTGGAAGACCACCGAAGCACCATTGGTCTGTGCCCATTTTTACGCACTCAATCGACGTATCTTGGTCGAATTAGAAGCCTATTTAAGCGCTTGCATGTTACGACCAGCCGGGCACCCAGACGGCGGCCCTATGCACATAGATGGTGCCTATTCGATGTTTCGGCAACGCACATCCAAGCTAACTACCTTAATCGCCTCCAGCTCACTTGGGGGGCAACGTAGCTCGCGCAGTGATATCTATCCAAATCAATGGTTTGACAGGACGCCAGTGGTGAGAACACTAGTCGCCAAGTTGAGGCAGTGCAGAAACCGAGCGCGTCAACTATCTCTATAAACAGAAAGCGAGACTTAGTATGAATAACGACATCCTCTACGAACACAAAGATCATGCCTATTTTTCGTTTGTTCGGACCGACATCGGCCCATTATTGCCCTCACAAAGCAATGAGGTCATTGAGCTAGGCTGTGGCGACGGCAATACGCTGGCGTGGCTAAAAGAATTGGGATATGCAAGGCACACAACGGGGATGGAACTGTGCGCAGAGCCAGCTGCGCAGGCGAGGAAAAAGATCGACCGCGTGATTGAAGGTGATCTTCAATCCGCACTACCACAACTAGAAAAAGAGAGTTTTGACATGGTGCTATGTCTGGACGTTCTGGAGCATCTCAATGACCCATGGACCACAGTAAAACAGCTCTATTCATTACTCCGCCCAGGTGGCAGTATCGTGATTAGCGTGCCCAATATCCGTCACTACAGTGTGCTGCTCCCCTTACTCTGGCATGGCACGTGGCGCTATCAAGATGCAGGCATTATGGACAAGAGCCATTTACGTTTTTTTTCACGCGAGAGTGCGCAGGAGATGCTCACAGAAAATGGTTTCAACATTACGGCATCGATCGATAATGGTCTCAGCGTCAATCGAAAAAAAGAATTTTGGAAAGCCATCGTCGCCAGAACATCGTGGCGCGACCTCTGTGTTTTTCAATTCTTAATCCGTGCAGAAAAACCCTTAAATCACGCCTCCATCGGGGTGACGTAATGTTTAATCTCATCCGCACTGGCTGTAGCTTGGTTTGCTTATCTTTGCTACTGATGCAAAGCGAAGCTTGCTGGAGCCAGACCGTCAAGCTAGCGCCTATGCCACAAGCAAGCCAAGGCGATGTGCAGCGCTTTGGTCTCAACTTAGGCGGCTCTAGCACATGGGGTGCGGAACAATTCATGTCCAATATTGTAAAAAATCCAGGCTTCGAGGGAACGCAAGACAGGACCTTAATTATTATCAAAGAGATCAACCATCACACGATCGTTGACGATACGCCTTGGTTAGCACGCGAGAAGGATTTCTGGACGGGTGGCGAGTTTCATGTATTGACAGGAACCGCTGCTGGCAAATCAGGATCCATCATCGAGTCGAATCGACAAGGAAAAAAAGGTCCTGCCTATCTGAGCTTAGATCCTTTGCCCAACGGTCTGACTGTAGGTGATGCGGTGAGCATTGCCAACGCCACACCCGCCAATGGCGCACCTATGTGGTGGATAGGCGCCGGTCGCGTACATACGACGACCAGCGATCGCCGTCCTGGCAGTCCGGGAAAGCAGTCTGCGCATCTCTTGGCAAGTAATGGTCAACGGAGTGCGCTTCACCACTATTTCGACACCATAGGAAACCGTGCAGGAAAACTACTTGTACTCACTGGCAAATGGAAACTCAGTTTCTGGGCGCGCGGTAATGGACTAAAAGATAGGCTAGATGTTAGCGTCCTACGTGCAGGATCGCC
>JAYVHZ010000073.1:0-4033 GCA_043770645.1 Undibacterium sp.
GCAAACTACAAGTTCTAATTTGAACTGAATAAGGACCCCTGCGCGGCATGGCAGGGGTCTTTTTTTTACCCTTCGGTTTTGCTGGTCTGATAATCAGCATGACTCGAATAAGAGACTTGATGAAAAAGTGCTTTATCAATGCATTTCGCGGAATACTCTGCAGTACACTGAGGTTCCTATGAAATTGCAAGAAAGCGATTTTCCATCAATTCTTTTTAGCGCGAGAGCTCAAGATGAATAATGCATTAATTCAAGATGTGGTAATTGTTGGTGGCGGTACTTCAGGATGGATGACCGCTGCCGCGTTGGCTAGAACCTTACAAGGACAAGTTAAGATTCGTGTCATTGAGTCCGATGAAATCGGTATCGTTGGCGTAGGTGAAGCGACGATTCCAATGATACAGCGCTTCAATCATGTTTTAGGCATCGATGAAAATGAGTTTCTGCGGGAGACCCAAGGCACCTTCAAATTGGGAATCGAATTTGTCAATTGGGGCAAGCTCGGCGATCGCTACATGCATGGTTTCGGCACCATAGGACAAGACACTTATACCGTTCGTTTCGATCAGTACTGGCAAAAATTCCATCAGCAAGGCAAGGTCGCACCGCTCGAAGAATATTCAATTACGAGAATGGCAGCGAAGGCGAATAAATTCATGCCTGCGAATCATGAAGTAGAAAATTCGCCTTTAAACCAAATCGCCCATGCCTATCATTTTGATGCAAGTTTGTATGCGAAATTTTTGCGTAAGTATGCTGAAAAATTAGGCGTGGTGCGTACCGAAGGAAAAATCACCCAAGTCAAACAACGCGAAACGGATGGTTTTATTGAGTCGATTGTATTGGAAAATGGTGAGGTGATCGCTGGTGAACTATTCATCGATTGCTCAGGCTTCCGTGGTTTACTGATCGAACAAACATTAAAGACTGGCTACGAAGATTGGACGCATTTCTTACCTTGTGATCGCGCTTTAGCCGTGCCCTGCGAATCGGCAGCCGTATTGACACCTTATACCCGTTCGACCGCGCATAAGGCAGGTTGGCAATGGCGCATTCCATTGCAGCACCGGATTGGCAATGGTCATGTGTTTTGTAGCCAATTTACTAGTGAAGATGAAGCTGCAGCCACGCTTTTGGCAAATCTCGATGGCAAACCTTTGGCGGAACCTCGCCTATTGAAGTTCACGACGGGTATGCGTAAGCAATGCTGGAATAAAAATGTGGTGGCGATTGGATTGGCCAGTGGATTTTTAGAGCCATTAGAGTCAACCAGCATTCACTTGATACAGACAGCGATCGCGCGTTTGATCAACTTCTTCCCAGGCAAAGTGTTGAATCAAGTCGACATTAACGAGTACAACCGTCAAAGCAAATTTGAGTTTGAGCGCATCCGTGACTTCGTGATCTTGCATTACAAACTCAATCAACGCGAAGACTCTGCATTTTGGAAGAACTGCGCAGAAATGGCAGTACCGGATTCCTTGACGCATAAGATGGAAATGTATCGTGCGAGTGGACGTCTGCTGCGTGTTGATGATGAATTGTTTGCCGAAGTGGGCTGGCTGCAAGTTCTTGAAGGACAGAATATGCCAGTGGAAAGCTACCATTCTTTAGCGAACTTGCAAACGGAAGCGGACACCTTGGAATATTTAGAAAGCGTGCGTGATGTGATTGCCAAATGCGTCAAAGTCATGCCGGACCACGCGGCTTATATTGCAAAACATTGTGCGGCACCACGTCATTAAAGTCTCTTGAAAAGGAAGCGCAATGATAAGTAATACAGAAATTTTTCTAATTGCGATGTTGGTGATTTTTAGCGTGCCTTATCTAATCTGGCGTGTCGGAAGAACTGAGTATTTTGCGCCCTTGGTAGTCGTACAAATCATTACTGGTATTTTGCTTGGCCCTGGCGTTTTGGGTAACGCTTTCCCCGAGGTGTATCAGTTTGTATTCAATCCCGTTGTTGTTCAGCACCTAAACGGAATCGCACTTTGGGCGGTCATGATTTTTGTGATGATCGCTGGGGTTGAACTTGATCTGAAACAAGCTTGGGAGCATAAACGGGAGACAGGCATCACCGCGGGAATGGCCTTGGGCTTTCCTTTGATTGCCGGTAGCTTGGTGGCGCTCGGTATGTTGACGATGACGGGTTGGATCGGTGAAAAGGCTTTGCCTTGGCAATTCGTACTCGGTATAGGCATGTCGTGCGCAGTTACTGCCTTACCAATATTGATTTTGTTGATGGAAAAAATGCAGATTCTGCGTGAACCCTTAGGGCAAAGAATTTTGCGTTATGCCAGCGTGGACGATATCGCGATCTGGGGTGTGTTAGCGCTGATCTTGCTCGATTGGACACGAGTTGGTCGTCAAGTCGTATTTCTTTTCTTGTTTGGTGTCGCTGCGTATTTGTTTAGAAAACTTATGCAGCGTTTGCAAGAACAAGATCGTTGGTATGTTGCACTAATCTGGTTGGCGATCTGTGCTTTTTCCGCTGATTGGGCTGGCTTGCATTTTATGGTCGGGGCATTTTTAGCTGGTGCGGTGATGGATGCAGTTTGGTTTAATCAAGAAAAAATGGATGCCTTACGTCACCATGTTTTGTTAGTGATGATGCCGGTGTTTTTCTTGAGTACAGGCTTAAAGACAAATTGGACACTAGGCGGCGCCAGTGTTTTCATTGTCGCGTTTGCGCTGTTGGTGGCATCTGTTTCAGGCAAATTGATCGGCATACAAATCGCGGGACGTGTACTGAAATGGGAAAAAGGCGAGGCCAGTATCATCGGTTGGTTATTACAAACCAAGGCCTTAATCATGATTATTTTTGCCAATATTTTATTAGATAAAGCCATCATCACCAGTACCACTTTTACCGCTTTATTGTTAATGGCAGTTGCCAGCACGATGTTGACTGTACCGGTCGTGCAACCAAAGTTAGCACACTTGCGTGAATTGATAGGACGGCGTTCCTAGTTGAATGCAGTCAATACAGACATACACATGACAAAATTTTTGAGGAGACATCCATGCATCAACTAGCAAAACCTAAACTGTCGTTCTGGCAGCTCTGGCATATGAGCTTCGGCTTTTTTGGTATTCAATTTGGCTTCGCGCTGCAAAATACGAATACCAGCCGTATTTTTTCTACGCTCGGTGCCGAAATCGATAGTCTTGCTATTCTTTGGTTGGCAGCCCCAATTACCGGTTTGTTGGTGCAGCCAGTGATTGGCTATTTGAGTGATCGTACCTGGCATCCGACTTGGGGACGCCGTCGTCCGTTTTTCTTTATCGGTTCTGTGTTGGCCTCAATTGCCATGTTCTTGATGCCCAATTCTAGCGCGCTTTGGATGGCGGTGTTTGTGTTGTGGATGATGGATGCATCGATCAATGTGTCGATGGAACCGTTCCGTGCATTCGTTGGTGATAAGTTAGATGCGAGTCAGCAAACCGGTGGTTTTGCGATGCAAACTTTTTTCATCGGTTGTGGTGGTGTCGTCGCTTCTTTATTGCCAACCATTTTTACCGACTATCTTGGCGTGAGCAATGTTCCAGTGAATGGCGCGATTCCCGATACCGTTCGGTACTCATTCTATATTGGCGGCAGCGTTTATTTTCTCGCTGTGTTGTGGACAGTCTTATTAAGCAAAGAAGATGCTCCTTCAGATATGGAAGAATTTTTGGCTGAGCGTGCAGCGAACAAAGGCATGCTTCATGCAGCGAAAGAAATCTTGGGTGGCTTCTTCAAAATGCCTAAGACGATGATACAGCTTGCACTCGTTCAGTTTTTCACTTGGGTCGCCATGTTCTCGATGTGGGTTTATACGACACCTTCTGTTGCGTCTGGCGTGTTTCAATCAAGCGACGCGCAATCAAGTGCTTATCAGGAAGCGGGTAATTGGGTAGGCATTATGTTCGCGATGTATGGTGGTGTTTCTGCGATTGCGGCATTCATATTGCCGATGTTGGCGAAAATCACCAGCCGTAAGTTTGTTCACTTGGTTTGTTTGGTCATAGGCGGCATTAGCTTAATCAGTAT
>JAYVHZ010000074.1:0-7670 GCA_043770645.1 Undibacterium sp.
TTTGAATCTGGTACCGACCCACGTTCTTTATTTGCCTGCTTGTTGGGTGGTTTACTGACTTTTTTCCTATTGGAAAAATTTGCAATTTTGCGTCATTCCCATCACCACGAAGGCGATGGTCACCACCATGAACATGGCCATGATGCTCATGAAGCGGGCAAAGCTGGCTGGATGATTTTGATTGGTGATGGCATGCATAATTTCACCGATGGCATTTTGATCGCGGCGGCGTTTTTGGCTGACCCTGGTTTAGGTGTGGTCACCGCATTGGCAATTATTGCCCATGAAATTCCACAAGAAATCGGTGATTTCATTGTTCTATTAAATGCTGGTTTCAGCCGTACCCGCGCCTATGTTTACAACCTGTTATGCAGCTTAATGTCGGTATTGGGTGGCGTCGTGGGCTACTACACGCTAGATAATGCAAGCTCGTTAATTCCTTATGTTTTGGTACTAGCATCTTCCGGTTTCATTTACATTGCAGTAAGTGACTTAATGCCGCAAATGCAGCGCCGCGCGACTTTAAAAGAAACCGTACCTCAAGTCATTTTGATTGGCTGCGGGGTTATGCTAGTCTTGTTGATGACTCAGCATCTGCATTAAGTCAGCGTTAATTGATACCCGTCGCTATTGGTCGTGTAGCGCCGGAGCACCACTCACTCCATGAGCCTGGATATAAGGCCGCGCCATTCAAGCCAGCAACTTCCAATGCCAACAAATTATGGCAAGCGGTTACACCAGAGCCACATTGCATCACTGCCATTGTCGGATCAGATATCAAATTTCCCCAATCTTGACGCAATTGCTCAGCTGACTTAAAACGTCCATCGGCTTGTAAATTATCTTTAAAAAAGCGATTCTTTGCGCCAGGAATATGACCACCGACGGGATCCATGGTTTCATTCTCTCCACGGAATCGATCTGCTGCGCGCGCATCGATGACTTGTAATTGGGCACCAGACTCGGCTTGCAGATTTTGCAGCACTGTTTGCACGTTGACCTGTTTCGTCAAACTGTTTTTCATATCGATATTTCCCGCAGTATTGCTGGCAGCTTCGGTTTGCAAACTCTGCCCCGCAGCTATCCAAGCGCCAATACCACCATCTAATACTGCAACTTGCGCATGACCAATGGAACGCAGCAACCACCATAAACGCGCAGCAAACATGCCGCCATGCGCATCATAAGCGACCACTTGCATATCGTCGTTGATACCTAATCGGCGCAAAGCAGTGAGTAAATCGGCAGTCTTTGGCAAAGGATGTCGCCCTAAAAAGACACCATGCTCATCATACTTCGCGCCAGACAAATCGGTATCCAAATTGGCGAATACCGCGCCCGCGATATGACCTGCGTCGTATGCATTTTTGCCTGCCTGTGCATCCATCAAATCATGACGACAATCGATGATCACAGTGGGATTGTTGGCTTGAAATTCTACGAGTTGTTCTGCAGTGATCAGAGTGGTGAACATTATTGCCCCTTAATTATCTTTGCTGGCGTTATCAGTACCAGAATTGCGATTGAACGAAGACGCTATCATACCGCTGGATAAAATAACTGCAATTCCCAGCCAACTAATCCAACTCAAATTGACATTCCAGATCCACAAATCTAAAGCACTAGTGAACACGATGCCAACGTATTGTAAATTCGCGGCTACCAAGGGATTTCCCAAGCGATAGGATCGCGTCATCGCTAACTGCGCAATCATGGCAAAAATACCGACCCCGAACAAAAGCGCGATCCCCTTGGGATTCAATAATTGCTCGTTCACATGTGCCGCTAGTTGTGACTCTGAAAAAGAATTGACGTGCCAGAATTGACCTAGCAAACCCATCACCGTACAGACCAATGAAAAATAGAAGACTACGCGATATTCAGGCTCGCCCGCCACGCCCATTTGACGCACCTGAATGTAAGCGAGCGCGGCGATAAAGCCCGAGCATAATGCGATCAAACTATCCGGCAACTGATCGACACGAATAGTCGGCCGTAACAACATGACGACACCGACGAATCCTAATAAGATCGACCACACCAAATGCGGTGGCAAATGCACGACATCTTTGCCGCGATGTTGCCACCAAGATGTCGCAAACAAAATCACCGCCACCCAAATCGATGACATATAACTCAGCGTAACGGCTAAGGACAACGGGAGTTTAGAAATCGAATAAAACCATAACCACAACGAAGTCACACCAAAAATCCCCCGCCAGATATGGCCTTTGACCATGGTGGTGCGCAAAGTACCATTTTGCCAGCGCATCAAAAGATAGATTCCAACAACTCCAATCGCTCCACGATAGGTAACAATTTCAGCCGTGTTATAGGTCTCAGAAGCGAGCTTAACGCAGACACTCATCAGAGAAAATAAAAAGGTCGCAACCAACATCCAGAGAGCTTGCATAAATCTTCTTTAACTTTATTTACGATTTGTTTTGACTAAGGAACTGCAGAAAAAAGTATGGGGAAGCATTGCTTCCCCATATTGGCTTTATTCAGAACGTCATCTTCCGTCGATACCATTCGTGAAAATGTTGCATGCCATCTTCCATGGGTGATTGATAAGGACCAACTTCATTCTCACCGCGATCGAGCAAAATCTTGCGACCAGCATCCATGCGCGCACCGATTTCGTCATCTTCGATGCAGGTTTCCATATAGGCGGCACGTTCGGCTTCGATGAATTCGCGTTCAAATAAAACGATTTCTTCAGGGTAATAAAATTCAACGACATTTTTAGTTTTGCCAGTTGCTGTTGGCCACAGCGTCGATACCACCAACACATGCGGATACCATTCCACCATGATATTCGGATACAAAGTCAGCCAGATCGCGCCATATTTTGGCGGCTCACCACCGCGGAATTTCAAGACTTGCTCTTGCCATGTCTGATATTTTGCCGAACCCGATTTCAATAACCCTTTATGCACTCCAACAGTCTGCACGCTGTAATCTTCGCCAAATTCCCAACGCAAATCATCACAAGTGACAAAGCTACCCAAGCCAGGATGGAAAGGCTCGACGTGATAATCTTCTAAATAAACTTCAATGAAAGTTTTCCAGTTGTAATCGCATTCATGGACTTCCACATGATCGAGCATATAACCGGCGAAATCTAAATCCTTGGTCACGGACAAAGTCGACATTTTCTCCATCACGTTATAACCGTTTTGTTCAAACAGCAAACCATTCCAATTTTGGATAGATGTACGTGATAGATTCAGACAAGGCGTATCTTTGAAATGTGGCGCGCCAATCAGCTCGCCTTTCAAATCATAAGTCCAGCGATGTAAAGGACAAACAATATGATTCGCATTACCGCGACCCGTCGTGCCGGGGCCGCCAAACATTAAAGCTTGGCGATGACGACAGACATTCGAGAGTAATTCGATGCCATCTTTACCACGCACTAGCATACGCCCTTCGTTCTCAGATGCGAGCGTCGCATAATCGCCGACGTTAGGAACCATCAATTCGTGGCCGACATAGCGTGGACCAGATTGAAATAATTGTTTGATCTCGCGGGCTAACAAAGCTTGATCAAAATACACATGTACCGGAAGTTGCGCGTCAGAACGCGCGAGTGTAGACAAAGAAGCCAGATCGGACATCCCCACCCCCCAAATTAATTTGCACCAACTTGGGGCGTGTTGACATGTGATTTAGGTAAGCGAATGTGCGGAAATGGGTGTAGGGCTAGGCGCAAGCTGTGCGGCAGTGCCTGCACTGTAAGCAGCTTGCAACGACGCCATGCGCCCATTTCAGCCATTCCCGAAGGGTTCGTGTCAAAACGCACGATGGACAGCGTTGCATCTCTTGCTGAGGCGGCCTGCCGCAGCGGCGAGATGCGCCTTGCCATCCTGCGTTTTGACACGAACGCTTGCCTAAATAACATGTCAGCACGCCCTTAGAGAGAAAGAATCCACAAATACCTTTTTTCGAGCGATCATGCAGCGTCGAAAATTCAAACAAGAGACAACAATAGGCACTTGATGAGGAAATTTTGGACAGAACGCGGGATTATACCTGAAAGGCCCGCTAAGGTCTTGTTTTGCTTAAGATTTACTTCAATAAAGGAATTAAATGGCAGGCATAAAACAAAACAAATATCTAAGTGACTGACGGATTGCGCCACTGTCGGATCTAAAAAGAGAATGCAGAAACCAAGTGAACATTGAGTGACGTAACGCGAGCACATCCGCATCAATGCCATTTATTCCTCCTAAAGCTTTACAGATTCACGGGCACTCGGTAAGAACTTAGCAATGGTTGCGAGCAAATCGTCTTCTGACACTGGCTTACTCAAAAAGGCATCACAGCCTGACCAATTCGCCCGTAGCTTATCAATAATCGAGGACTTACTCGTCAGCATCACCACTGCCGACGACTTAGTATTACTATGAGATTTAATTTTTTTACACACTTCATAGCCATCAATACCCGGCATCATAATGTCGAGGAAAATGCAGTTATAAGCTTTGCCATCTGCCTTAGCACTGACTTTTTCTATGGCTTGCTCGCCTGTTTCAGCAAAATCAACGTCGAACTGAAACGGGGATAATTTAATCCGCATAAAGGCTCTTACGGTGGCGCTGTCGTCTACCACCAATACTGTTTCACGCGCCGGTTGCTCAATAGCGACTGGTGCAGCGCCTATTTTTTGATCGCTCGAGCGACGCATGGTCGCGCCATCCCAATTGTCATTCACCACAACACGGGTGCTACGCTCACGCAGAGCACGTAACATTTCTTGATCTAGATTTTCGAAAAGGCGCATCCAATGAATCGGTTTGGCGACGAAAGGCCATGGCGTTTCTACTGGCGTTCTGCCGATCACGACTGCTGGCGAATGGGTGTTCGGCACACCGATATCACGTTTGCGTAATTCGTCTATAGCTTCTGGATTATCAGCGTTGATTAAATAAATATCAGCACGTGTATCACCCTCGCCTGCCTCGACGTAACTCATCTCACGACGGCTGGTCAGGCGAAACGTAGAAGTCAGCATGCTTTTTTCTGCATCTGAAAATCCACGCATTTCTAAAACAAAACGGCGGCTAGCTTTAGGAGCCACCACCATAGATGTGGATTGAGTCATTGCTTAACCTGATTATAATTTTTGACTATCATTGGACAGATCATACAATAAAGCGCCCAAAGTTAACTCAAAAGCCAAGTGAATCGGCATGTTTACGGCACGAATGCAGCAAGCGCGATACATTTAAGAAATTTATACAACATGCAATCGCTTTGGATATATTTAATTATTGAAATAGAGCAACAAAATCTTTCACTACCTGCTCTGGCTTAGCTGCGTTGTACACACTACTTATTGCCGCCACCATCTCCGCCCCGCGAGCGACTAAGGGTCGTGCCAAATCGACCGTCATGCCGCCTATCACCACTTGCGGCAGGCTTAACTCTACTTTGGCAGTTTCGACAATACTTGGACAAGTCGAGAAAGAGTATTGCTTCACTGCGGAAGGATAAAATCCGCCAAATGCCATATAACTGGCACCTTGCAGCTGTGCCAGATGCGCCAAACTTAGATCGCCATAGCAAGAAGCACCGACAATTTTGTCCGGCCCTAGCGATGAACGGGCTTGCGCGACTGAGACATCACGCCCACCGACGTGTACGCCATCGGCATTAAGCTGTAATGCCAAGGTAACAAAATCATTCACAATAAACGGTACTGCATACTTCTGACATAAACTTTGCAAGGCGCTGGCTTGTGCATAGCGCAATTCAATTTGCGCGGTTTTGTGTCGATATTGCAGCAAGCTTACTCCTGCGGCTAATGCCTCTTCTGTCACATCCAATAAACGCTCCGTATCATTCCAATCTGGCGTGACCAAATACAAGCCGCGTAAAGTTTGCTGCCAATTTTTACCAGACTTCATACTGCTCCTTGAAATAGTGATCGAGATGGAATCGCTTGCCCTGATGCGATAGCATAGGCATTACGCAAGCACTGTTGCACATAGTCTTGCGCGAGTGACAAGGCGCGCGGCGCATTATCACCGAGTGCGAATCGTCCTGCAATCGCCGCTGCTAAGGTGCAACCACTTCCGTGAAATTCGCCATGTAAGCGTGGCCAATGCCAACTCGTTTTCTGAATAGATAATGTTGGTGCCGACTGCCTTTGAAACCAATGATTACTGACCAGCTCGCCTTGGGCGT
Source organism: Undibacterium sp. (assembly GCA_043770645.1). Lineage (GTDB taxonomy): Bacteria > Pseudomonadota > Gammaproteobacteria > Burkholderiales > Burkholderiaceae_D > Undibacterium. Next base: position 6,193 of record JAYVHZ010000074.1, read on the forward strand.
GACCACCTTTAAGTAGCACATCGCAAGAAAATTGACGGCACAGAATTTCGGCTTTCTGATCCTCATTGCTATCACTATCTTCAACACGAATCAAACGCGCCAACTCGGGTAAATTAGGTGTGAGCAAAGTAGCATAGGCCAACAGCGGTCGCAGCGCGTGTAAAGGATCTTGAATCGCCAATGCATCACCATGACCACTGGCAAGCACGGGATCTACTACCACAAAAATTTCGGGCTGCCTTTGCCTTAATCTAGCAATACAGTCGGCAATCAAGTTGGCATTATCGAATGAACCAACGATGCCCAATTTAATCGCTGCAATCGGTAACTGTGCGAATACAGCATCAAATTGCTCGCGCAGGATCTCGGTCGATACCGGATAGATCGCATGCACCCGATTATTGTCTTGTACTGTCAGTGCCGTGATAATCGGCACTGCATGCGCGCCCTGCGCTGCAATCGCTTCGATGTCGGCTTGTATGCCTGCACCACCACTGGGATCATGTCCTGCGAATACCAGTACACAGGGACGTTGATGACGTTCGCTCATTCGGTCACACGTCCTGCCATCGGTGATGATGACGAAGCTGCGAATTTTTTAGGGATTCGCCCGGCCAAAAATGCTTCACGTCCAGCTTCTACCGCCAAGCCCATGGCACGAGCCATACGCATTGGATCACGCGCTCCAGCAATTGCTGTATTCATCAAAACACCATCGCAACCAAGCTCCATAGCGATCGCTGCATCCGAAGCTGTACCAACTCCTGCATCGACAATAATAGGAACATTTGCTTGCTCGATGATTAGCGAAAGATTCCAAGGGTTCAAAATGCCCATACCGGAGCCGATCAAGGATGCGAGCGGCATTACCGCGACACAGCCTATGTCTTCCAACATGCGCGCTTGAATCGGATCATCGCTGCAATACACCATCACATCAAAACCATCTTTCACCAAGACTTTCGCTGCTTCTAAGGTCTCTGGCATATTTGGGAATAGGGTTTTCTCATCGCCCAACACTTCCAATTTACAAAGCTTGTGTCCACCCAATAATTCACGTCCGAGCTGCAAAGTATAAATCGCATCTTTCGCGTTGTAACAACCCGCTGTGTTTGGCAGGATCGTGTATTTGGACATCGGCACCACATCGAGCAAACTCGGTGCGTTGGGATCTTGACCTATGTTCACACGCCGGATGGCGACTGTGATAATTTCTGCACCGCTGGCTTCGGTAGCCAGTTTGGTTTGGTATAGGTCTTTATATTTTCCGCTGCCGACTAAGAGACGCGAGTTATAGGTTTTGCCTGCTATGGTCAGGCTGTTTGGTTTTGTTTGTGTTGTCATTATTTTCTTCCGTGTTTTTCAAAAGAATCGCAGTCAAAGTCTTGAGCCGCAGAGGCGCAGAGATCGCAGAGAAAATCATTGAAAAACTCTGCGATCTCTGCGCCTCTGCGGCGAAAGATTTAAAATTCATCCAC
>JAYVHZ010000075.1:0-5762 GCA_043770645.1 Undibacterium sp.
CCGAGCAAGCAAATTCCTATCTCGGTTTCTTGAATTGATGCGTCGACTTGGAATAACTCGATATCACCGATTTTGACTGAATCGAGCCGGACGATAAAAGTTGGAACAATCCCATTCGCAGTGCTGATACGAGAGGGTATTCCTTTTTTATAATCAATACCTAGTTTACGTGCATCGCTAGCGGACATAGAAACGAAGCTCGCACCTGTATCGACCATCATCCTGAGTTTGCTGCCACCGTTGATTTTACCTTCAGTAAAGAAGTGGCCATTGTCACCAGCTTGTAAAGTAACACTAGGATTTTTTGTTGATTCGGTGCGCAGCACAGCATGGCCAAGAAACAAAGTCTGGCGTTTTCCATCTGTTTCTATCGTCGCACTATTGCTATTTGTCGAGACCAATTTTGTTCTAGCGGTAACGCTGCTGCCAACGGCAAACATCTTGGGTGGTTTGTCATCAACGATGAGCATCGCTTTGCCATTGCTTAATGCCACTAGGCTAAACTCATTGGCGTAGACACTTTTGCTTGCGAACAGCGCGCTGAAAGCACAAACGCTCAATAGCACAGCGAGTCTATTCGCTTTTTGTATTGCTCTCGGTGTCAAAATTTCGAGAAATCGTTCGTACATTTTATAAACCTCATTTTAAGTCTCGTCACGCGAGCTTGGCTTCCATATTCGTCTGCGAGTTTGATTTTGTCGCTTGAACTCTAGTCATTGCTTTGAAAAGCAATGACTATTGACGATAACTGGTGCGATTGATTCAGCTAAATGATTTCCGAAATTTAAATAAAAAATTAATCGCGAAAATTATTAAATTCCAGCGGCAAATCTTTAACTTCCTTACGCAACATTGCCATCGCTGCTTGCAAATCATCGCGCTTCGCACCAGTCACACGTACCGCATCGCCTTGTATGCTTGCTTGTACTTTCATTTTGCTATCTTTAATGACCTTGACGATTTTTTTCGCGTCTTCGGTCTGAATGCCGTTCTTAACTTTGATAACTTGCTTGACTTTGTCGCCGCCAATTTTCTCAACCTTGCCAATATCTAAGAAGCGCACATCAACACCTCGTTTTCCCATGGTTTGTGTCACTTCGATCATGATTTGATCAAGATGAAAATCAGAGTCGCCAAAGATCGTGATTTCGCGCTCTTTATCTTTAAGTTCAACTTTGGCGCTGGTGCCTTTTAGATCAAAGCGATTTGTCACGACTTTGTTCGTCTGTGCAATCGCATTTTTAACTTCTTCCATATTGGCTTCAGAAACGGTATCAAATGATGGCATGTTAGATCCTAAAAAATAAAGTAGTGATTTGTAAGATAGGAAGAACTTGGCAATAAACCCCAATTTTCTTCGAAGTGCCGCTATTTTAACAAAAACCAAGGCCAACTTTTGTCGCATTTTGCAGGAAATCCATGTGTTCCCGACTATAATCGTGTCCCTATGAAATCTGAAAAAAACGAATTAATGATCGAGCATGACGTGTGCTTGCAAACTGCGAATAGCTTTGGAATCAAGGCTCAGGCGCATCGTTTGCTTTTGATTGAGAGTGTGCAACAGCTAATTGCTTTGTATGATGCCTTTCAAAATGATGTTGAATTATTCAATTTGCCGCGATTGATTTTAGGTGGCGGCAGTAATGTGATTCTTTCAGATTTTTTGCCGCATCTTGTGCTGAAAGTAGCGTTAAAGGGTCGCGAACTGACCAGCGAAACTGACGATCAGTTTATTGTTCGTGCTGGTGCGGGTGAAAATTGGCATGAATTTGTCCAATGGACTTTAGCGCAAGGCTATGCTGGCTTAGAAAATTTATCGCTGATTCCTGGTACCGTCGGCGCATCACCGATTCAAAATATTGGTGCTTATGGGATTGAAATGCAAGATCATTTTCATAGCTTGACTGCGTTTGACTTTGCTACTGGTGAATTGAAAATATTCAATAAGGCGGACTGTGCATTTGCTTATCGCGATAGTATTTTCAAAAGTAGTGAGCCCAATCGTTATCTGATCGTCGATGTGACTTTTGCTCTACCTAAGCAATGGCAGGCCAATCTTGGGTACGGCGATGTCGCAAAATACTTGACCGACATCGGTATTGCGCAGCCGAAACCGCTCGATGTTAGCGCTGCGATTATTGCGATACGTCAGAGCAAACTGCCGGATCCTGCGAGAATAGGAAATGCGGGCAGTTTCTTCAAGAACCCCATCGTTTCTGCTGAGTTGCGACAGCAAATTCTGCAAGAATTTCCGCAGTGTGTAAATTATCTGCAAACCAATGGTAGTTTTAAACTCGCTGCAGGTTGGTTGATTGATGCCTGTGGGTGGAAAGGGCGCCGTGTTGGTGCCGTCGGTGTGTACGAAAAACAAGCGTTGGTTTTAGTGAATTTAGGTGGTGCGACAGGGGCAGAAGTACGCGCTTTGGCAAAAGAAATACAGCGTAGTGTTTTTGAACAGTTTGCTGTGGAATTGGAAGTTGAACCGGTGTTTGTCTAGACACTTACTTTCTGGTGTATTTCGACAATAGAGTTTTGTAAAATGGAAAAGGGGGATTTATACCCCCTCTCTATTTTGCGTTTCGTCGATTTGATTTACGCGACGAAATGACAAACATAATCCAGCAATTCAGAAGTTTCAATTTCAAAACTAGAATTCGCCGGCACATGAAATTCTTTCCCGGCACCATAGCTTTGCCAATCGTTGTTTCCCGCTAAACGAATGCGACATTGACCGCCATTGATTTCCATGATTTCTGCCGCGCCAGTATTGAAAACTAAGGATGATGGAAAAATCACACCGATAGTTTTTTAACTGCCATCGGTGAATAGAACGGTGTGAGAAATACATTTGCCATCGAAATAGACATTGGCTTTCTTGATGACGCTGATTTGTTCAAATTGTGTGCTCATAATGATTTGAAATAGCTGAAGTCGAAAAATAAGAACGTAGGGCGGGTGCAACCCGCGCTGCCGAAATTTCATGTATCAACGCTCGGTCAATGAACGGCGCGGGTTGCACCCGCCCTACAAATTCTTAGTATCACATTCTCGATTATTGAGATTCATTAACCGCGTTTCAATTTCGCATTCGCTGCGATACGCATACGCAAGGCATTGAGCTTAATGAAGCCACCAGCATCGGCTTGATTGTAAGCGCCACCGTCCTCATCGAAGGTTGCGATATTCATGTCAAATAAAGAGTCAGTTTTTGAATCACGAGATACCGTAATCACATTGCCTTTGTAGAGTTTGACGCGTACCCAGCCGTTCACATTTTGTTGTGTGTGATCGATCAAGGTTTGCAATGCCAAACGCTCTGGCGACCACCAGTAGCCGTTATAAATCAAACTCGCGTAACGTGGCATCAAATCATCTTTCAAATGCGCGACTTCGCGATCTAAAGTGATAGATTCGATCGCGCGATGCGCGCGCAACATGATCGTACCGCCGGGTGTTTCGTAACAGCCGCGTGACTTCATACCAACGAAACGATTTTCGACCAGATCCAAGCGACCGATGCCGTGCTTGCCACCGAGGCGGTTGAGTTCTGTCAGCACGGTTGCTGGCGACATACGGACGCCGTTCAATGCCACGATATCGCCTTTTTCGTATTCGATGTCGAGGTACTCAGCTTGGTCTGGTGCCGCTTCTGGACTGACGGTCCAGCGCCACATGGATTCTTCTGCTTCGGCACTTGGGTTTTCCAAATGGCGGCCTTCAAAACTAATGTGCAACAAGTTGGCATCCATGGAGTAGGGCGCGCCACCATTTTTGTGTTTTTGATCGATTTCGATGCCAGCATCTTCAGCATATTTCATCAATTTTTCACGGGACAATAAATCCCATTCGCGCCATGGTGCGATGACTTTGACATTCGGCATTAAAGCGTAGGCGCCGAGTTCAAAACGTACTTGATCATTGCCTTTGCCGGTTGCGCCGTGCGAGATAGTGTCTGCGCCAGTTTGTTTTGCGATTTCGATCAGGCGTTTTGCGATCAATGGACGCGCAATCGAGGTGCCTAATAAGTATTCACCTTCATACTCCGTGTTAGCACGGAACATAGGGAAGACGAAATCGCGTACGAATTCTTCACGTACGTCATCAATGAAAATATTTTCTGGTTTGATACCGAATTTTAAGGCTTTGGCACGCGCTGGTTCTAGTTCTTCACCTTGACCTAAGTCAGCGGTGAAAGTGACGATTTCACAATGGTAATTGTCTTGCAACCACTTCAAAATCACGGAAGTATCTAAACCGCCGGAGTAGGCTAAAACTACCTTTCTAACGTCGCTCATAATGTGCTTTCTATTTGCTAAAAGTATGTAAACGAAAATTTTTAATCTTGATTGTCAGACCGAATAGCTAATTGTCGACTTTGCCTATCACTAAATATTCCAATAAGGCTTTCTGTACATGTAGACGATTTTCTGCTTCGTCCCAGACTACGGATTGCGTGCCATCAATGACGCCAGCCGAAACTTCTTCGCCACGATGTGCGGGCAAGCAATGCATGAAAATCGCTTGAGGATTGGCGCGCGCCATCTTCGCTTCGTTCACGATCCAGCCATCAAAGGCTTTTAAGCGGGCTTGATTCTCTGCTTCGTAACCCATGCTAGTCCAGACGTCGGTATTGACTGCATCAACACCAACACAGGCATCGGACGGGTTGTCGAATACCGTGTAGTGTTCGGCTTCTACCGTTACACAGCTTGGATCAATGTCATAGCCTTTAGGTGTAGAGATATGCAAATGAAAGCCAAAGACTTTTGCTGCCTGCATCCACGAATACAGCATGTTGTTGGCATCACCTATCCATGCCACCTTTTTACCAGCGATAGATCCACGATGTTCAATGAAGGTGAACACGTCAGCAAATACCTGGCAAGGATGATGCTGATTCGTCAAACCATTGATGACAGGTACGCGAGAATTCGCGGCAAACTTTTCTATCATCTCTTGTTCAAAAGTTCGGATCATGATGATGTCACACATGCGTGACATAACTTGACCCGCATCTTCAACCGGCTCGCCGCGACCGAGTTGGCTATCGCGCGTATTCAAGTAAATCGCCGCACCGCCCAGTTGGTGCATACCTGCTTCGAAGCTTAAACGTGTACGCGTGGAGTTCTTTTCAAATACCATCACCAGCGTTCTGTCCAGTAGTGGGTGATAAGGTTCGTATTTCTTAAAGCGCTCTTTGATGATACGAGCTCTGTGCATCAGATAGTCGTATTCATCGAGAGTCAGGTCGGAAACCTGTAAGTAATGTTTGATAGCCATAGTCAATTTTTCTGCAAAATTCGTATGAGATCTTATACTGCAGCGGCTTCGTCTATCACCTGTTGGATGACCTTGCTTAACATGGAAATCATGGTGTCGATTTCTTCGTAGCTGACATTGAGTGCTGGCATAAAACGGAGTAAATTTGGGCGTGGGGAATTAATCAGCAAACCGATTGGTTCCATATCGCGTGCCACTTCAACTAATCGTGGGCCGATGTCGCTACCCAGTTTAAGTGCACGCAGCAAACCTTCGCCGCGTTCGCCTTCCATCCCGAATTTGTCGGAAAGTTTAATGAGTGCTTGACTCAAATAGGCCGACTTGGCTTTCACTTCGTCGAGGAAGTTGGGCGCTGTCAATGCGTTCAATACTGAAATGCCAACTGCTGTGATTAGCGGGTTGCCGTTGTAAGTACCACCTTGATCGCCAGGTACAAAGCAAGACACAGCTTCTTTCGCCAGCAGGGCAGCGAGTGGAACGCC
>JAYVHZ010000076.1:0-5085 GCA_043770645.1 Undibacterium sp.
AAACAACTTCAGATTTTCACGTGCGGATAAATCGTCAAACAAGGCTAAATCTTGCGGCACCAAACCTAATTGCATTTTGGCTTTTTGATTACCAGCAGCCATCACTTGTCCCGCCAATAAAACTTCGCCAGCATCCGCCTTTAAAAGACCACAAATCATATTCACGATCGTGGACTTACCAGCACCATTCGGACCTAGTAGCCCTATTGTTTGACCAGACTGTACTGAGAATGAAATGTCGTCAACTACGACCCTTTGCGCAAAATTCTTCCTTAGTTGTCTTACTTCCAAAAATGCATGCTTCATTTTTTTGTCCTGTCGAAAAGTGACTTCGAAAATTTCCAAAGATGGCACAATGTTGCAGCAAAACTCTTACTCTAGATAGAATCATTTGCCACTTCTTTCTAATGACAAATGTCATGTCCAAAGGCAAAAAAAATCGCCGCTAACTTGCGCTAGCGGCGATTTCTACATACTTAAAAAAACTGATCTAAAAGTTTAATCTGTACTATTTGACAAATTCAGATTCAGTTGTGAACGCACCATATCTTCTTTATCTGAACGCGAACCATTGCGCGCAGCTTCAAGTCGATCTAAGTAATCAGGTGTGACATCACCAGTAATATAGAAACCATCAAAACAAGAAGCTTCTATACTCTTCAATACTGGGTTTGCATCTGAAATCGCACGCTTCATATCAGCCACATCTTGATACACCAAAGCATCTGCTGTGATCTCGCGGCAAATTTCATCTTGTGAACGACCATACGCTATCAATTCGCTGCGGGTCGGCATATCGATACCGTAGACATTCGGGAATTGCACTGGCGGCGCTGCGGACGCAAAAATCACTTTACGCGCACCAGATTCACGCGCCATCTGTACGATTTCACGACTAGTGGTGCCACGAACGATAGAATCGTCCACCAGCAAGACATTTTTACCTTTGAATTCTGACGCAATCGCATTCAATTTTTGACGCACGGATTTCTTACGAATCGCCTGCCCCGGCATCATGAACGTACGGCCGATATAACGATTCTTGATGAAGCCTTCACGGTAGTCCAAATTCAAACAATCAGCCAATTCCATTGCGGATGGGCGAGAGGAATCTGGAATCGGCATCACAACATCGATATCGCCATGTCCAAATTGGCTGCGAATTTTTTCTGCCAGATACTTGCCCATGTTTAAACGAGTTTGATAAACGGAAGTACCATCAATCGTAGAATCTGGACGCGCCAAATACACATATTCAAAAGCACAAGGATTTAAGCTAGGATTCTCTGCGCATTGTTCACTGTAAAGCTTGCCATCAAGATCGATGAAAATCGCTTCACCTGGTGCAACATCGCGTTCAAATCTAAAACCAGTGCCTTCCAAGGCGACTGATTCACTTGCCAGCATATATTCAATGCCATTGTCAGTATGCGCAGAACCGAGACACAGTGGGCGAATACCAAATGGATCGCGGAAAGCGAGCAAACCATGTCCCGCAATTTGCGCAACAACTGCATACGAACCTCGCACACGACGATGCAACATGGCGACAGCGCGGAATAGAGATACTGGGTCTAAAGAATAACCACTGACGACTTCTTGAATTTGATGCGCCAAGATATTCAACAACACTTCAGAATCAGAATCTGTATTTAAATGACGATAATCATTCTTAAATAATTCGATTTTTAATTCCGCAGCATTGGTCAAATTACCGTTATGCGCCAGCACGATACCAAATGGTGCGTTCACATAAAATGGTTGCGCCTCTTCTTCACTGGTCGAACCAGCGGTTGGATAACGCACTTGGCCGATACCGATATTACCAGGCAATGAACGCATATTGCGGGTACGGAACACGTCACGCACTAAACCATTCGCCTTGTGCATAGCAAATTTATTGCCGTGACTGGTGGCTATACCAGCAGCATCTTGACCGCGATGCTGCAGCAACAGCAAAGCATCATAGATTAATTGATTAACAGGATTTTTTGATACGACGCCAACGATGCCACACATGGTGGACTCCTAAAAAAACAAAAATTAGAACAATAAAAAACCGGTTTAAAGCGCGAATAAGGCTCAACTAAAACTCGACTAAAACCCTAACAAAAACTTTACAGTTTGACGTGCTGCGTCACTGACCCTGGCAAAAAAGGCATCACAGTTCTTGCTGCACTCACGGCAACTGGACTTAGCAAAGCCTCTTTCCAAAAGCCTTGTTGTGGAATTGCAGTCATCCCGCAAACCAAGACCATGGCCATCACAATCACACATCCACGTGCCAAACCAAATAAACCACCCAAACCGCGATCTGCCAAGCTTAAGCCACTGGCCTTAATCATCGCATCAACTGCGCGCATCAAGAGCGCCATCAGCAATCGTACACCGACAAATAAAGCAAGAAACGCGACGATCATTCGGCTCAGTTGTCCGGGTATCATATCTGGCAACCAATCGGCGACGGTGGCACCAAACGCATTCGCGACGACTAAGGCAACGATCCAACTGATCAAAGATAAAATCTCTTTGATGAGACCACGCAAAGTGCTAATCACCACCGAACAAATAATAATAAATAAAACGATGTAATCAAATAAAGTCACAATTTCATCCGTAAGCCTGCTATTACCAGTAAGTGTTTAATTCGGTATCACAGAGCCATTCAAACCAAGCTTCACTAGCTTTGCGCGCATCTTTTCAGCTTCTGCTTTGTTTGCAAATGGTCCCACACGAATCCTGCTCACTTCTCCATTGGTCGTGATGATCTTCTGTGTGTAAGAAGTGATATTCGCCGCCTTCAGTTTCCCCTGCAATTCTTTGATTTTTGCGGCCGAATTGAGTGCAGCAACTTGCACCACAAAACTGCCATTATGATGATCAGCTTTATTCGCTTTGATTTCAGTTTTTGGCTGTTCGTCTGGCAGCGTGCGTCCTTCTAATAGTGCCAATGCGCGAGCTGCATCGTCTATTTTTTCTTTTTTCGGCTCGGTCTTAGTTTCAACTTTGATTTCCGGTTTCTTCAAGGTTTCTTGCACGACTTTATTCGCGCCCAGCAATGAATTCGTAGCGACCGCCTTACTCGCAGCCACTGCCTCGGTTTTTTTCTCATTGAGCTTTTCGGCTGGATGCGAACCAGACTTCGCGTTGCCATTTGTGTTTGTATCAACACTCACAATTGCACGCGCATCTTTTACTGCCGATTCTGAAGTTGGCGCTATTACCGTTGGTACAGGTGCAGCCAGAACCACTTCCTCGGACGGATCGATTCCCTGATTTACGTTCTTACTGACATCCATCAGCGGCGTTGCCACTGGCGGTTTGGATTGAAGGTCTTCTTTAGACGGAATTTCTATGGCGATTTTGGGTACTGATGTATTTGGCTCTGAATCGAATACCATGGGCAAACCAATCACTGCAGCCAATACAAGCGCAACCGCGCCAATCAAGCGACGACGAGCGCGCTTTTTCTCAGGTAAGGCTGTATCGTCTACATTGTTTTTGCGGCTATTTCCAGTGCTGGCGCTTCGTTTACCGGATTTGCTTGTTTTGCTGCGAGATGATGATTCCGCTGCTGCCAAAGATTCCTCTTCGGAACGCGAACGAAACTCACCGCTTACATCGTCAGTGAATTCATGATCATTTTTATTCTTATTATTTTGCTTAAATAGCGAGTCCAGACTCATAGCAAATAGATTTTCTTTGGTAGGCCGCTTAGGATTGAGCGTTTCTTCTGGCTCGCATGACACCTGCAACTGTCAAAAACGAACCGAAGACCACTATTCTATCATTTTCCCCTGCTTTGCTCATCGCAAAAGCATAAGCTTCTTCAGGATTGCTGAATTTTTGCAAACTATGTTCTTTATCTTCAAGCACACCTGCACTGTGCAAAGCTTGTCCTAATTGTTCAGCGGTTGCCGCACGCGGCAATGGCAGATCACAGATACACCAATGATCTACTTTATCTTTCATCTGCGCGATTACTCCCGCAATGTCTTTATCTAACATCGAACCGAATACCGCATAGGTGTAGGCATGGAAACCCATATTATCGAGATTTTGCGCCAATGTCGCCGCCGCGTGCGGGTTGTGCGCAACATCTAGCACGACTGTTGGGCGTCCAGGTAGGACCTGGAATCTCCCTGGCAAATCGACCATCACCAAGCCGGTGCGCACTTCTTGTGCGCCAACTGGCAATTGATGACGCAAAGCCTCAAGTGCCGCTAACACGGCAGACGCGTTCAATAATTGATTGGCACCGCGCAAACTAGGGTAAGCAAGCGAATTACGCCTTTGTTCACGTCCGGCAAAATTCCACTGCTGTTTATCGCCGTTGTAGTTGAAGTCACGGCCAAACAAACGTAAATCCGCACCGATCTCGAGCGCATGATCAATCAAGCTTTGTGGCGGTTGCGGATCACTACAAATCGCCACTCTGCCGGTACGGAAAATTCCTGCCTTCTCAAAACCGATTTTCTCGCGCGTATCGCCAAGATAATCGACATGATCAATATCCACGCTCGTCACAATCGACACATCAGCGTCAATCACATTCACTGCATCCAAACGTCCGCCCAAGCCAACCTCGAGAATCACCACATCTAAAGGGGCATCAGCGAGTAGCTTACAAATTGCCAGCGTCGTAAATTCAAAGTAGGTCAGCGAAGTATCGCCACGTACCGTTTCAACCTGATCAAAAACCTGAACAAAAACATCGTCACCAACAGGAACCCCATTGATACGAGCACGCTCATTAAAATCTAAAAAATGTGGTTTACTATACAGACCCACTCGATAACCCGCCTGCATCAAAATTGCTTCCAACATGGCACAGGTTGACCCCTTGCCATTGGTTCCAGCAACCATGATCACAGGACATTGAAATTGGATATTTAACTGATCCTTGACTCGCGAAACCCGGTCTAACCCCATGTCAATTTCTTTGGAATGTCGGGTCTCAAGAACTGACAACCAATTAAGTAAATTATTTGGCTTAACTTCCATGCTTGGGATGCTCATGATTAGTGGTGGGGAATTGATTTGGAGATAAATAGAAATAAAAAGAGCCTGAAGATCTTTGCCAAT
>JAYVHZ010000077.1:0-13018 GCA_043770645.1 Undibacterium sp.
CCCGCCAGCTTTCAGTGAGTAAATAATGTGTTGCAAGAACAATTGATAGATAGCCATTTTGTCCGTGGCTGCTTTCGGTACATTTGGAATACCGGCAAAAAAACGAACTGCATTTATCTTGGTGTCAAGTTCGTCGCGAAAATCACTGAAATCCAGTTTGAAAGGCGGATTGGATACAATGTAGTCAAACTGTTTCAGGTCATTACCGTCTTTATGATAAGGATGCCGTAATGTATCGCCTTGAATAACATTCGGAATGGAGTGCACCAGGTTATTCAATATCAGGTTTAAGCGCAGCAAGTTAGAAGATTTTTGTGAAATATCTTGCGTATAAATGCTGCATCGATTTTCACCAATAGCGTGTGCGACGTTCATCAGTAATGTGCCAGAACCAGCGGATGGGTCGTAGCAACTCACATTCTTAATTTTCCCACGCTGATCCTGTGGCACCAAAATCTCGGCCATAATGCGTGCTACTGCATGCGGCGTGAAATATTCAGCGTATTTACCACCTGAATTACTGTTGTAATCTTTAATCAGGTATTCAAAGATCGTCGCATAGAAATCGAATTTTTGAGTAAAAATCCGTTCGAAACTGAACTCCACCAGTTTATTGATAATTGCACGGCAAAAGGCATCACGCTTTGATTCGTCTGCAATGTATTGACTCAGTCGGTCAAACAGTACAACTTTGGCACCACCGTCGGTTTTAACTGCGAATACCTCATTATTGGTAACCGCAATATCCATCAAAGTATCGTCAAACAATTTGGCAAAATCTGCTGCATTTTGCTGACTGAACAAATAACTTATAAAGTGGCTACGCTTCAGACGAGCGGTATCAGCGCCCATTTGCAATTGGAGCATATCCAGTTCATCTTCGCTCATTTGGGCGAGCGCCTCTTCCCACTTTTCGGCTTTGGCTATCGCTTTGTCGATTTTTTTTGCCTCATAGGCAAATTTATCATTGAGAAATTTGTACAGAAAAATTTGGGTAATAATTTTGAACTCATTACCGTCATTGCCTAATCCGTAATTTGCGCAAATGCTTTTTAAACTGTCGATCAGGATTTTTGTTTTTTCTCTAAATTCTAGCTCTACCACGTACGTGCTCCAGTATTAAATTCTTTCAGGTATTCGGCAACAACCAAATGATTGATGTAACGCGAGGCGTCACCATTCAGTTTAATTTGTTGTTGTGTCATAAAACGGTTAATGACCAACGGCATCATCTGACGTTCAAAATAGCTTTCGTTATCCAGTATTTGCGTATTATTCAGCACTTGTTCATCGGCGTCTTGTTTGACGCCGGTTAATGCTTCAAATATCTGCCGTTCAGATTCACTAATTCCTCCACGCTCCTGCAAGCGTTTATGAATGCGGGTGTATTTAGCATCGCCATGATATTTTTGGCGTAGCTGGTTGTTCTGACGGTTTAGTTCCTTCACACGCTCATGGATTTTATTGAGTGCATCGATATTAGCGACCATTTCATCTTGGGTGACCTCACTAAGATTCTTTTTCTTGAATAAGCGTTGAAGCTCCTCTTTCAAGGTGACGAATTTGGGGTCTTGTTGGTCAAAATTGTTAGCCAACGCTTCGCGGGTTTGGCGCAATGTGTTTTTTAATTTATCAGCCAATACCAGCTCTTCTTCACCTATTTTCACAAATTTGAAAATGACGTCTTCCAGCGCACGATTCAGCAAATTCGTCGTATCGGTCCCTTGCTCTAAATCCTCTTTCAAATTGAGCAAATCTAGGTGGTTGCTGGTTTCACGATAGAGAACGTTGAGCTTGGCAAAATCTAACTCGTTAAGGAAGCTGTATTCACCTTGCAGGCGGATCAGGTTATAAAGACTTTTTGCGTCTGCCAATGCTTTCTTAATTGCCAGCACAGCCTCTCTATTCTGTATTTCACTGATTTGATCAGCAAATATTTCTGCGTTTTGAATATCAAAACGGAATAGCACGTCTTTAATAAGCTCGATCTCTTGTTTGATTTCTTCCTGAGACTTAAACAGCTTGGAATAATGCTCGATTTCATCACCAAGCTCTGACTGAAGCTCGTCAAAGTAAGCTTTATTGGTTTCGTCAAATTCTTTACGAATATCGGCAAAATCCACCACATATCCGTAGCGAAAATCCTTATAGGTACGGTTAACCCGCGTTAGCGCTTGAAGGAGATTGTGCTTGCGAATTACCCTGCCAAGATAAAGTTTTTTAAGCCGCTTAGCATCAAAACCAGTGAGTAGCATGTTATAGACAAACAGAAAGTCAATTTTGCCTGCTTTGAAATCATCTACCCAATCTTTACGTTCCTCTTTTGTTCCTATGTCATGTAGGATTAAAGCGGCTTTTTTTACTTTATTTGCTTGCTTTACGGATTCCGCATAGATCGGTGGTGCTTGCTCTGAAATGGCTAATGGGGCGCCGACGTCACCAACAATGGTTGTCGCGCTAAACGGTTTTTTAGCATAGACAGCATTAAATACTTCAAACAAGTTTTTGGCCTGTTGAGAACTGTCGCAAATCACCATGCCGCCGATAGAAGAATCATTCAGCGCACCTCTGCTCTTTTCAAAATCACTGATGATGTAGTCCAGCATGGGTTCAACAAAGCTTGGATGTGCGTAGATTACCTCCCGATCTACGTCACCCATTTTGACTTCAACTTCTTCTAAGGCTTTTTGCAGCACCAACTTGTAGTTGGTAGCTATTTCTTCACGGATTAGCCTTAAGGTGTAACCATCAGCAATTGAAGCGTTGTAATAATATTTATGGATATAGTCGCCAAACAATACCCGCGAATTATAGTCATCACCCAGAAGTGGCGTACCCGTTAAACCGATTTTTATCGCGTTGGTATCAGACTGACTCAAATTGGCTAGAAAGCTACCCTTGGGATTGTAGCTACGGTGGACTTCATCTAGGAAATACACTCGTTGAATACTGACATCGTAATCTATCGTTGATATGACATCTGGATCGTCTTGGAATTTTTGGATATTAACGACCGTAATTTCAGGCTTCCCAGAATGATTATGAATCACCTGTGTAGCCTTAATATCGCGAGCGAAAGCTTCACGGGAACTGACGGTATGAACTATCAGCCCACGAGCTGTAAATTCACGCTGTGCTTGTTGAAGTAAATCAAGGCGATCAACAATAAAGTAAAACTTCGGAACGACCTGCTTCTTTTGAAAGTAATCAGTTAAAAACTTTACGTTGTAAAAAGCAAGCGCCGTTTTTCCACTTCCTTGAGTATGCCAAATAATACCCTTTTTGATTCCTTGATCCAGCTTGTTTTCTACAGCTTTTGTGGCGAATAACTGTGGGTAGCGCATGATGTGCTTTTGTAAGCCATCAGTCTCTGATACGTAAGTGAGTGCGTAACGCAAAATAAATAACAAGCGTTCTTTGCTAAGCAAAGAGCTACAAACTCGATTGGTTGGGCGATTTGGATCTTTATTTGTAATATATTCTGGATTGCTGCGGATTACTTCCAAGTTGTTATCTTTGAGAACCGCGAGTTCATCATCCGAAGATAGCGGTTTCAGTAATGCCGTGAGATTTAAGACTTCTTCCTCACGGAAATAATTAAACACAGGCTTATGGTAAGAACTACTCGCATAGAAAGCACCTTGAACCGGCTCAGGATCACCGTCGTCATACTCCATGTTATTGGAGAAGATCATAAATTGAGTGATATTGGCAAAGCGTTTAAATTTTTGGTTTTGAAAACGTTTATTAATGCGATCGCGTTCAGCCAAGACACCTTCACGATTATTCGGTTTTTTGACCTCAATAAAAACCAGCGGCATGCCGTTGATTAACATTGTAATGTCTGGTCGGAATTCTTCGTCACCATTTTGGCAAGTAAGTTCAGTCACCACATGAAAGCTGTTATTACCAAAATTCTCAAAGTCGATTAACCTAGTGTTGGAGCGGTCAGATAATTTTTCAAAAAAAGCACGTCCAAGATCCTCGTTGTCCAGCAACAGCTTCACATCTTCGAGCAAACGAGCGACATTATCTGGTTCAATACCTGGATTAATTTTTGCGATGGCTTGCGAAAACAGCTCAGGAAAAATATTGGTATCCAAGTCCCATGTTTGATCCTTGAGTGACAAGTAACGATACCCTAATCTTACCAAGTGAAGAATTGTTGGAATTTTTACTCGAGTATCTTCGTTAAACTTCATAACTCTCCACATTTAAAATTAAGTTTGCTTCTTAGGTCTGCATTTTCAAGCAAGCAGCAGGTACAGGCTTTCAATTGCCTAGAAAATACATTAATAGCTGTTTCTTAAATATTGCATTGGTCCGATTACGTAACCCTCAAAAGTCGTCGGGTAAGTAACGATTCCATATCTCTTCTAACATCTACAATGACATGCACATAAATGGTGTCTTGCCTTACTTCGTAAATGACCCTATTCATCCCAGACAAGACTAGCCTGTACTGTGTGAGATTTAGCTTTTCAATTTCGCCTGGAATGCAACCAGTCTGCGGAAAATTTTGCAGGTTTCGGATCGATTCTTTTATCTTCGCGTAAGTAGTGCGCCAAGTGTCAGCGGAAAAATTCTTGACAATATAGGCTCTGAGTTCTTTCAGATCTTGCTCAGCCGAATCGAGTATGACGACTCTGAAGCCCATTAGTGATCCGCCTTGTCCAGTTCAGCAAATACATCCTCAGCGTCACGAAATTTACCTTGTTCAATTTCACGATTGCCAAGTGCCAGAATTTTTAGCAGTGCGAGCGTTTCTTCTTGTTCTTCAAAGCTCTTCACGTCCATGACAACCAGCTTGGCTTCACCATTTTGCGTAATGAGCATAGGCTCACGATTTTCCGTGATGTCTTTGATAATTTCAGCAGCGTGACTCTTGAGGTAGCTGATAGGCTTTACCTGAGTTGAGAATTTCATGACCAGCCTCTATTGCAAATGAATGAAGACTAATTTTAGTCCTAATTAAGACTCATGTACATAGTCAGCATTTGTATTTCCACAATAAAATCAATAATATTTGCATCCCTGAAGAATGCAAATACACTCGGACTGCCTGGACACTTGGACGAATCAAATTTTCAATCGCTGAAGATGAACCTGTTCCGCACCATCCGTGCCACTCCCTTCCGATTTTTCAACGACATAGCTTTTAATGACATTGCTGTCATTGGCAATCTTCAGCGTTGGTTTGCAATCACGTATGACTTCAAGGTCGGATTTGCTTGGTTTATAGCCTGTGATTTGTTCTGGTCGGAATGCACCTGACAAAACTGCTTCCAGAAATACTTGCGACTTGAACTCGTCACTCCCGGACAGATGAAGCCCTTGCCATCCCTTTTCTATCGCTAACTTGATAGCGACCTTGATTTCTTCGTCCGTGCCACTCGCTATTTTAATTTGACTACCATAATCATAAATTTTTCCTCCACCATTGAGATTGATTTGAAAGCATGTGCCAATCTCGGTTTCAATCTCGTCCACTCCTTTGCAATCGCTGGCAAATATCTCTAACAAAATCGGAATGTAAGTTCTGGCAAAAATCGCTTCGCGGTATTTTCTATTGTTCTTTGTGTCGGTTGGATTTAAGAATAAATGCTTGGATTTTTTTGCCTGAACAATTTCCTGCTGGATTGGGCTGGTTTCACCTTCCAATTTCAATGAAGCGATTAATTGTTTACTTTTTTCTTTACTCATATTTTTCTCCTTAATCAGTGTATTGAGTTCCTTTCGTTTTGAGGTAATGCCTCGTTTATCCATCGCATGGCAATTCGCACCTACATGGACAGTGGGAATTTGGTCCACCCCCTGGTCTTGCAAGCTGCGATGGTCTATGCGGGATTTGCTGCTTGCAATGGACAGTCTTCTGTTGCAGTGTTTCGCCCATTGTTCGCGCCACTCTTCCAATTGTTCTTTACTGTTCCAATCACGATTTTTTTTGCCGAATCCATCGTTAGTGATATTGATTTCACGAGTGGTCAAAAGTATGTGGGCGTGGGGGTTATTCTTCTTGTTATGAATGACCACGTCGGCAATCATGCCTTTGCTGGTGAGCTGGGTATGCACAAAACGCTCAAGCAAAATAATGTGCTGGGAAGGGCTTAATTCGATCGGTAAGGCGACTTCGATCTCACGGGCTACCTGTGCATCCTTTCTGGTTTCGGACTGCTCTACAGCATTCCAAAGTTGTTCACGGTCTTTCATCCATTGCGGTGCATTGGGTGGTGTGAAGATACGGCGGTAAGACACTTCTTTTTTGCGGGTGTAATCAAAAGTTTGACCGGTGCGGTTATCGTAGATTTTTTCTCCAGCACGATAAGCTGCTGCTGCGGTGGCACTTCTTCCAGTGGTTCTGGTAATGAGTTTCACACTCAAGTGGTAAATCGCCATATTCAATTCTCCTGAACGTCTTTGTTTGGGCATTCAGCTTTAAGCACACGTTGAGAGATTTATCCTCAATGTATAAGTGCGCATTTCGCTGTTTTGCTCTTGACGTTTCTTTTTTGTTTGTTATTTGTAGTACTACAGCGTGAATTTGAAATGTCAACGCTCAAGCAATAAAAACAGGAGATGAAAAAATGAGCAAACCGAATTTAGACAAACTACTTCAGCAAAAAGCGGAACTTGAAGCCCGTATTCAGCAAACTAAAAACCGTGAAGCGATGGAAGAAAGAAAGCGAGATACAAGACGAAAAATTCTGGCGGGTGCTTATGTGATTAAGCTTGCTGAAAATGATTTGAAAAAGCTAGGTAGAGAATTGATTTCGGCAGGAATGCTGGAACCAAGAGACTATGCCTTATTTGGAGTAGCAAATGATTCTACTGACTTTGATTCTAATCGTTTGTCTTTGGACTGATTGATTTTTACACCAAAATCTGAAAAGCGCATGGACGGGTTGGGTACCTGGGCAGGCTAGGCAGAAAATCAAAAATTCATAACTTTCTGCCTAGCTGTATGGGCTAACTCTTATCCATAAAATGCTTGTTCAATTTCGTTTTTCTCAAGAGCGACTTGCTCAACTAAGTCTTCCTTGCAAAAAACGCCAGTCGTTAAATTGACACAGCGAACACGTTTTTTATCTGCCCCCTTACCCATCATCATGCGTGTTTCTTTAATGTTAGGAAACTCGCTGTGCAATCGGGCAAAGAACTGAGGAACAGCACAAGCTTGAAAACCATTGTCGCGACAAAACTCCCTATAGTTCTCAAACAAAATAGCTTTGTCGTTAAATGGCTGATCCGCATCAGAATAACTCACTCCATTTGATTCAACCCAGTTGGCAACATTATTAGACTCAATTTTGGCTGAACGAACAGCATGCTTGGAGGCTTCAGGAATGATGAATTTCTTGTCTCGCTCCAACTTTTGCAAACCTGCCAAAGCCCAATCCAATACGATATGCAATTCAGACTGAATGATTTCTTTATCAAGATCAAGAACGAGCTTGTCACCTGTAAAAGTCTCGTTCCATTCAACGACATGCAAACGACGCCAAAAGGCATCAGACTGATCTGTCAATGCTGGTAAGTGGTTGGCGCAAATAATAAATTTTGCGAAATTCTGATAGCTCAATACATCCTTGAACTTTCGGTTAATGGAAGTCGTACCGCCTGAGATTAAGGACTTCAAAACCTGTTGGTCAATTTTTCCTTTTGGTGTTTCGTCGCAAACTACCAAGGTTGCACCGACTAAATTGGATAAATTAAATCCCTCCAACTTATCCAACTGCATGGAAACAGCATTCTCATGCAAGGCCATTACAATATTAAGCATGGTGCTCTTACCATTACTGCCCTTTGGACCAATCCACAAATGCCCAGTTTGGTGTTTAACATGGGAACATAAGGTGTAGCCAACATAAGTCTGCACCAACTCGCGGACTGCTGGATCAGGCAAAGAGGATTCAATGAACTTACCGAACAATGAATCGGCTGGAACTGGTGCTGGAACATAGTTGCCAATTGGTGAAGTCGTTTTGACTGGCACACAATGGGTAATGCCTAAATGTCGGTCTGGCTTATTCAATGAAATAGAAAAGTCATTGTTGAATGTAAACCAGCCTCCATGCACTGGAACGATTGTGTTGTGTGATTTTGGTGGCAAGGGCTGTGCCAACAACAACGCCGTTCTTACACAGCTTTCAGCAGTCCCTGCATTGGCTCGTTGTGGAACATTATTCCCTAACCACATTAATGCATGTCGAGAATTATCAGAATCTGATTGCAACTTCCAGAAACTGGAATTCCAACAGTAGATAAGTCCGTCTTTTTTTGCAACAGAATGATCGGTTTCCATTATTTTTGCATATTGGAATTCTGGGGCAATTTTTGTTTTAGTCGTACCGGTTGAAGTGACTTGTTCAACTTTTTGGGTGACATTGGCAGTGTTCATCAACACTGCTGGAACAGATACTTGTTCCCTTTCAATTTGAGCTAATGTATTCATTTTTTTTCCATTCTTTGAGTTATTTTTTTCCATGGATACGGTGGAACTTCACAGCCTGCACCCGCAGACCTGAACCGTTGTGTCACCGTGAACCCCGACTTCCGGGGTTCTACACATAGGTGCGTCGCTAAATAATTGAATCGATTAATGGTAGGTCGTCGCTGTACCGTCTTTGTCTTGGACGATAATTTTTAGGGCAAAACTGTTTCCTTGAGGGACAAGCTCAATATCAATGATGTCGCTGATTAAATGACCTTTTTGGGCGACATCCACCAAAATACCCATCATGAGTCCCAAGGCTTCGCCTGGCATTTCCTCGCTCAATGCTTCACCAGCGGATGCCCAGAATGCCATGCTTCCTTGATGAGCAAGGTCATCAATCCGTGTCTGAAACACTTTTGCTGTATCACGAATAGTTTGTATGCCGCTAATCGCGCAACCAATCATATTCATTTCGTGTATTTTGTTGCTTGTTTTGGTGTTCATGTTTTACTGCTCCTTTAAGTGAGTTAGGGTTGTTATTTTTATTGCCTGTCGTCGCTATGCTGGAGTCTTAATCACTTTGTACTTTTTAATTTCGTCGCTGATTCATACTGCTGAGTTTAATGCTGTATCAATTATTCAATGCTTCGTAATAGGCATTGCCAAAGTTCTCGTATCGCCAGAATTGTCCATCCTCTGGAAGATCGGTAAAGCCTGCGGCGATTCGTGCTTCGGCTCTTAACAACGTCTCGCAACGAGCGATATAGGGTTGTAATTCTCGCTTGGGCTGGTAATCGTGTAAAAAGCTATCTACTGCTAATTCCTCGTTGCAGGCTCGGACGATTTTTTCCTCAAAGATACCCATATCGTAATAGCCAATCAGATAGTCTTTTTCGGTGTACCTGTCCTCCCAAGGAAAATAGATATAGTCGTTCCATTCGTCTTCTGTGAGCTCTCTGGATGTACTCATATCCAAATCGCCAACCAAATCGAAAAAATCCCATTCGTTGTTATTTTCAGGTTTCATATTTTTTTCCTTTATCGTTAAAAAGTAGGGTTATTGTGCGCCGTTATTTTCTTGATTCACACAGCACGTTATGCCAAAACGTGCGTCTCTTTATTTCTTATTCTTGCTCAAGCATTGTTGAGTATATTAATGAATCTATTTGAAAATTAAGTCAGCATGTTTTCCTATAACGTGCGTCTCTGTTATAGTTTTTCAAAATTTATTTATCGAAAAATCTAGGCATATATTGTGAAGACAAGCTCCAAAGTTGGCGGAAAGTTAGTAGGGCTCAAAAAATTGAAAGTGGATGCTTGGCTTGGTGCAGTCATGCAAACGAGTAAGCAAACCGTGATTGAACGGCTCGTTAAATTTTTGTCCATGCATGGTCTGGACACGGATCGAGGAAAGTGGGATCGCTACAAGAGTTCCGACGTTATGCCATTACGGAGTTTTGTGGAAGAAGTGGATAAGATTTTGCCCGGCACAGAGAGAATTTTTCTATCTGGAGCCGTTAAACTGCCGATGTGGAAAGTGCTCGAAAGAGACGAGAGTGCATGTAAGCGAACAGTGTCGAGTTTACTAGCAGACGCCAAGCTGTATCAGTCAGGAAAAAGCGTATCTGAAAAATGCCACACGCTGCTTCAATATATGGTTGAGTGCCAATTTCAGGAGGCGTGGTGCGGTTCACCTATGGACCTAGATAAATTAGTGGCTAGTCCTACCAGAAATGCGATTGCAAAGAGCTGCAAGGCTAAAAACCTGGATAGCCGCACCATGCTGGCGATTATCGCGCTATGGATACTCGCCCAATCAAGTGAAGATCCCAAGGCGATTAATTACACGGATTATTTTCTATTGGGAATTTTAAAACAGCCACTAATGGATAATTTCGGGAAATCTATCGCAGACTTTATTCTTGAAATGTATCAAGACGCTGGGTAAATAAAAGCAGGTTGTCCGGGTGGCCGGGCTGTCCATGCAAATTTCAAGTTCCAGTACAGCAAAAGAAAAAATATGTACTACAACCAACAAACTTACGTCTTCAAAGACTAGAATGCATCTGGTCGAATAAACTCTAAGCCTGTAATTTCCGATGCTATGCCATACACAAATTGACCGGGGGCAGACTTAATAAACTCAGCCAATAGCCAGTTGTGATTGACATTAAAATGTCCTGAAAACGATATTGGATCATATCGACTCAGTTCACTTAATCTATGCATCGCTGCAAACATCAAAACAAGTTGCGAATTTTGCAGCTTGTCATGTCCTGTCACAGATTTCTTAAGATACCATCTGTTTTCCGAGGAATAGATTGGCATAATTCGACGACGAATCGTTTTATGATATTTGGAAAACAGTTCTATGCTATTTTCGATTTCGCGACTAGACCATTTGAAACGCCGTTTCCGCCTTATTTCATACGTACCAGCATTCTCAAATAATTGGAATCCAGGTTCAATGATCTTCTTGGTATGAGCATTAACATACCTCCTGTCAATTTCGGCTTGAAACCATGCTTCTTTTGACCCGTCCATCCTCATAAAACACTGATTTACTAACGGAATAAAAAGCTCAGTTGCACCTTGGTATGTCAGGCAATAAGCTCTATGTATAAATGGCATTTGCCAAAAAATATCCTTTAAAGAAAATTCTTTACCTCCATTATCAGGCTCTTCAAGATACTTACATAATGCAGGTAAGATTCCACCGCCTTTAAAGACAACGATTTCGTTATCTAACGATTTCACCCTACCTATTGTGTGACCAGCAACACCATGAACCTCATTAAATGTTTGATTTGTCGCAGAAAGCAATGCCTTAGCAGCGTTCAAGAAACAATAATAAGAGGTGAGCGGAGACGACAATTCTGGTAATGTTTTAGTCGCCAAATAAAACTGTCGCGCTTGCTCCCAATAAAAAAGAGCATCATTTTTGTGAGCTCTTTTAAGCCAAAGACTAACGAACTCCCAAGGGTCCGAACAAAGAACTCTTGACTGACGATAATCCGTCGATATCAAGCTCCCATGTAGCTTTACTGGTTTTCCTGCTATATGCAATTTATGTGCAGCCATAATACTCAGACCTAACTAATGTTCGAAAATATCATATATGTGTTTCAACGCATTGATAATGCGCCAACTGTTTTTTAGTAAAAACAACCATAGCATACCTAACGAGGAAACCTCAAAATCTTTATTTATTTTGGAACACCAAAATCACGATTTTCTGCATTGGATTTTACTGCTTGGGTTGGACGGAAATTCAGCGGCGATTTCGTGAGAGTGAGGCCAGCAATGGTGCGGCAGCCAATACTTTTTTTGGGCGCTAGTATTTTTAAAATATTGATGTCAAAATGTGGCATTAAGTGTTCCAAACAAGTGGAACACCTGTTGGTAGCGATTTTGTGATCAACACCTATATAAATCAATGACTTAGGCGTTTTGGTAGCCAGTCCGCCCCGGGCCACCAAGAAAATTTTCAATCAAATCAATAAGATACGATTGAAAAACTAAAAAAATGGCTTCCCTCGGGAAGCTTTTTTTTCGCCTTTCTGTCAGAGCTTCTGGCAGTAAAGACGGACAACCGTTGTATCTAAAATGCGCTCCACTGCGCTTTAAGCAAATTTTAGATGCAATTCCAAAATTTTATCCGCCCCCCCGTGACTCAGTTTTAAATGACACGAGCACCCGATACTCGCGTTGCAACCGTAACTCTATTGAACCGTGTCGGCAAGGGTTTAAAAGCGCAGGGATACGAATCCAATCAAGGCTTTGTCTTGAAGGAAAATACTCAAGCAAGTGTCGAGGTCACAGCATCAATGCAGCAACAAATGCACAGTATTGTCGATCTACGACTAGACTTGATCGCCAACGAAGTCTTGCAGCGGGTCGGCGATAGGTATGTTTTCAAGCAAGACTATAGTTTTTCTAGCCCATTCACTGCAGCCGCAATCATTCTCGGACGTAGCGCCAATGGCCGCACTGAGTGGAAAGACAACACTGGCCGCAATCTCAAAGAAAAAGGCTTCTGCACGACCCACGTTTACCAGCGAAAAAATAGTTTGGATTTTCAATTATTTCCAACAAGAACAATTTTTTAGTGAAATGTTGATTTCTCCGACTTTTTTGAGCGATAAATATCGTATTTCCCCCTCTATTCCTCCCCTCATCCTAATTGTGGACGGACTACTCCCTTCGTCACGTCGCTGATTAAAATTTTGTTGGCAGCCTTGAGCAGATTCATGCAAATGCTTTTCATGATCACTTGGGCGTTGACCTTCGTTGTGCTGATGTAACTTGCTCTGGCCATACCAAATAAGCGCTTGGCGGTGCCGAAACATTGTTCGATGATATAGCGGCGGCGACTGATCAATTTGTTTGCTTCAATTTGACGCTTGCTTAGCGGTTTATTTCTCTGCGCCTTGTGCATAATGGCGCTTTTGATATTGCCTCGGCGTAAGTGGCTGCGGTTCTTGGCGCTGGCATAGCCTTTGTCTGCATACACACGTTTGGGATCAATATGTGCTTTGTCTATCGCTGGAATAAAATGATTCGTTTCACTTTCGTTTGCAGGTG
>JAYVHZ010000078.1:0-2886 GCA_043770645.1 Undibacterium sp.
GGTTTTGAAGCGATCATCATCTACCCACACTTTGAAACCGATGATAAAAATTTGCCTCGCAAAGTCATTGAACTCTGCGAGGCATTTAGTTTTAATTAAAACTAGATTCTAAAAATCCGTTTTTCTTGACGATACGATCTAAATCTAACAGAGTCGCCAAGAGCTCCTTCATTCGTCCAAGTGGCACTGCGTTCGGACCATCCGACATCGCTTGCGCTGGGTTCGGATGTGTTTCCATGAACAAGCCTGCAATACCCACCGCCACTGCAGCACGCGCCAAGACTGGCACGAATTCACGTTGACCACCCGACGATGTACCTTGACCACCTGGCAATTGTACGGAATGCGTCGCATCGAATACGACAGGGCAATTGGTTTCACGCATGATTGCTAATGAACGCATGTCGGACACCAAATTGTTATAGCCGAAAGATACACCGCGTTCGCAGGCCATGAAATTATCTTCTGGCAGTCCAGCTTCTTTCGCAGCTAGGCGCGCTTTCGCGATGACATTGATCATATCGTGCGGTGCCAAAAACTGACCTTTTTTGATATTCACAGGCTTACCAGATTGTGCACAAGCTTGAATAAAATCAGTCTGACGACACAAGAAAGCTGGCGTTTGTAAAACATCCACTACCGCTGCAACTGGTTTAATTTCGTCAATTGCGTGAATATCGGTCAGCACATGCACGTTCAATTGCTTTTTTACATCAGCTAAGATTTCCAAACCCTTTTCCATTCCTAAACCACGGAAGGAAGTGCCTGATGAGCGATTTGCTTTATCAAACGACGATTTGTAAATGAAAGGGATGCCCAACTCAGTGGTTATTTCTTTTAATGCACCTGCCGTATCCATCGCCATTTGATGCGACTCGATCACACATGGTCCAGCGATCAAAAAGAAAGGCTGGTCCAGACCAACGTCAAATCCACATAATTTCATGTTTTTATCCTTTAAGCTGATGTCGCCTAGTTACGCTTGTTGAGCTTGCTGTGCCAGCTTATGTGCAATCGCCGCCTTTGCAAACGCCGTGAACAAAGGATGACCATCACGCGGTGTCGATTTGAACTCAGGGTGATATTGCACGCCTAAATAGAAAGGATGCACGCTCTTCGGCAATTCAATAATCTCGCATAAGTCTTCGGTTGGCGTACGCGCTGACACCACCAGACCCGCATCTTCGACGCGTTTTAAGTAATGATTATTCGCTTCATAACGATGACGATGACGCTCAGTTACGACATTGCCGTAAATATCAGATGCCAAAGTATTTGGTTGAACTGCGCAAGTCTGTGCGCCTAAACGCATGGTGCCGCCGAGGTCAGAATTCTCATCACGTGTTTCGACTTTGCCGTCGTGACTTTGCCACTCATTGATCAAAGCGACAACTGGTTGTACTGTTTCCTGATCAAACTCGGTCGAGTTCGCCATCGCCAAGCCCGCTTTGTTGCGCGCATACTCGATCAGTGCAACTTGCATACCTAAGCAAATACCAAGGTAAGGAATCTTGTTTTCACGTGCATAACGTGCGGCTAAAATTTTACCTTCTACGCCACGTTTGCCGAAACCACCAGGTACCAGAATCGCATCATATTTTTCCAAGGCCTTCGTGCCATGCGCTTCGATTTCTTCAGAATCGACATACTCAATATTCATCCGGCTTTCAGTATGAATACCAGCATGACGCAGAGCTTCCGTCAAAGATTTGTATGATTCGGTCAGATCAACATATTTACCAACCATGCCGATCGTGACTTCTTGTTTTGGATTTTCCAGCGCATAGATCAGTTTATCCCACATGGACAAATCGGCTGGTTTCGGATTCAAGCCCAACTTGTCGCAGATGATCTTATCTAAGCCTTGATCGTGCAACATTTGCGGAATTTTGTAGATAGTATCGGCATCCCACACTGAGATCACTGCTTCTTCAACCACGTTGGAGAACAGTGAAATTTTAGCGCGTTCATCATCAGGAATGCGACGATCAGCACGGCACAATAAGGCATCCGGGAAAATACCAATTTCGCGCAATTTTTGTACGCTGTGTTGAGTTGGTTTGGTTTTCAGTTCACCAGCAGAAGCTAAGAAAGGAACCAAAGTCAAATGCACGAAAGCAGCGGCATTGCGACCTGCACGCAAACTCAATTGACGTGCGGCTTCGAGGAACGGTAAGGATTCGATATCACCGACCGTACCACCGATTTCGACCAAAGCAACATCAAAACCTGCAGCGCCACGATGGATGTATTCTTGGATTTCATTTGTGATATGCGGAATCACTTGAACAGTTTTGCCGAGATACTCACCACGACGTTCTTTACGAATTACGGATTCATAAATCTGACCGGTCGTAAAGTTATTCACTTTTTTCATCTTAGCTGTGATGAAACGCTCGTAATGGCCCAAATCCAAATCGGTCTCTGCGCCGTCATCTGTGACGAATACTTCACCGTGTTGGAATGGGCTCATGGTACCCGGATCCACATTAATGTAGGGATCGAGTTTGAGCATGGTAACTCTGAGACCGCGCGATTCAAGAATAGCAGCGAGTGAGGCAGCAGCAATGCCTTTGCCTAGAGAGGAGACGACGCCCCCGGTAACGAATACGAACTTAGTCATTGCAGAAGGTGCCAGACGGCACAAGCGGGAAATTCGAATTATACCTCAAGACGCCCTTGATGGCACGCTGGCGGGGAGATTTTTTCTATCCACGTCGCCTACTTAGCTCAAAGTGAAAGTTTCTTTGCAGATAATTAAAATCAAGCTATTTGTGAGATGGGGCGCTGAACGGTAAGCTCATCCATATTATTGAAACACGATATTACCTGATGAATTACCAAGACAATTTAATCAACATAAAACAGCAATCGTGACCTTTGACC
>JAYVHZ010000079.1:0-1836 GCA_043770645.1 Undibacterium sp.
TTTGAATTTCAAACGCGACTTCATTAGCACCACCATGTTTAGGACCACGCAATGCACCGATTGCACCCGTGATCGCGGAGTGGATATCAGAACCTGTACCAGCGATTACACGACTAGTGAACGTCGATGCATTGAATTCGTGTTCTGCATACAGAATTAAGGAAGTGTGCATCGCACGCACCCAAGATGCTTTTGGTTTTTCGCCATGCAGCAAGTGCAGGAAATGACCGCCGATTGAATCATCATCGGTTTCCACCTCGATGCGTTTGCCGTTGTGACTGAAGTGATACCAGTACAAAAGCATGGAGCCGAAAGAGGCCATCAAGCGATCAGCGATATCACGTGCACCTGGCGTATTGTGGTCATCTTTTTCTGGCAGAGTGCAACCTAATACCGATGAACCGGTGCGCATCACGTCCATAGGATGCGATGATGCTGGCAAGGCTTCTAAGGCCAATTTCAAATTCGCTGGCAGACCGCGCAAGGATTTTAATTTCGTTTTGTACGCAGACAATTCCGCCGCAGTTGGCAATTTGCCGTGAACCAGTAAATGCGCGATTTCTTCAAATTCGCAATTATCAGCCACATCCAAAATATCGTAACCGCGATAGTGCAAATCGTTACCTGTTTTGCCTACGCTGCACAAGGCAGTGTTGCCAGCGGCAACGCCGGACAATGCGACGGATTTTTTTGGTTTAAATGTTGGGTTTTCTTGTGTGGTCATTTTAATCTCCAAAGTGTATTCAGTTCATTTTTAAAACCCTTCAACGCCGAGGCGCTGAGAAAAACGAAGAAAGAGGAAGCTCTTCTCAGCGCGCCTCTGCGCCTCTGCGCCTCGGCGTTGAGGGGTTTTGTCTTTATGTTTTAAATTGATTTACTTGTTCTTTTGCTGCGCAAATAAAGCGTCTACCTTCTGTTCGAAGTCGTGATAATTGATACGCTCATAGAGTTCCATGCGTGTTTGCATGGTATCGACCACATTCTTTTGCGTGCCGTCGCGACGAATCGAGGTGTAGACATTTTCAGCAGCTTTATTCATGGCGCGGAAAGCGCTCAGTGGGTACAGCACCAAACCAACATCGGCAGATGCTAATTCTTCAACCGTGTACAGCGGCGTGGATCCAAATTCTGTGATGTTGGCAAGGATAGGCACTTTGACTGCGCTCGCGAATTGTTTGTACATCGCCAACTCAGTAATCGCTTCTGGGAAAATCATGTCTGCACCGGCTTCTACGCAAGCTAATGCACGATCAATCGCGGCTTCCAAACCTTCCACCGCGAGCGCATCGGTACGCGCCATGATGACGAAGTTGTCATCGGTACGTGCATCCACCGCTGCTTTTACACGATCGACCATCTCTTGTTTGCTGACGATTTCTTTACCTGGACGGTGACCGCAGCGCTTAGCACCGACTTGATCTTCAATATGCATCGCTGCCGCGCCAAACTTGATCATCGATTTGACGGTACGTGCAACGTTGAACGCCGAAGAACCAAAGCCAGTATCGACGTCCACCAGCAAAGGCAGATCGCACACATCGGTGATACGGCGTACATCGGTCAACACATCATCAAGATTGGAAATACCCAAATCAGGCAAACCCAAAGAGCCAGCAGCAACGCCACCACCCGACAAATAAATCGCTTTAAACCCAGCGCGTTTCGCTAGCAAAGCGTGATTGGCATTGATCGCACCGACCACTTGCAACGGTGATTCTTCTTGCATCGCCTTACGGAAAGCGGCACCTGCGGAATATTGAGACATGTTCTTTTCCTTTGAAGTTGGATGCAGTCTCTATTGCAAAGCCCGTGCCAGTGCGCATCTTCAAACAAAGA
>JAYVHZ010000080.1:0-2870 GCA_043770645.1 Undibacterium sp.
CATAAGCCATCCCCAAACACACGCAAATAAATCGGGCTCGTCCAACAAACGGTTCAGATCGTGGCCGCTTCGCGTCACGATCTAACCTTACTCGTTAGAGGAAGCCGTGATTACGACTTCCACGAAAATACTTTCACATGGTTGAGCAGCTCGGAAGTCTTTGACTGAGCCTCGCCAGACAGCTCGTTACCACCCCATGCCTCTGTCATGAGATGGACGTGGTCACTGCCTTTATTCTCAGAGCGATCTGCCAACTGCAAAAGCACTGATGCGAGGTAGCGCAATCCTTCCGGGTCCGCATGCACATGCAGAGCCTCATCTGCTTTCTCGTATTCGAATGTGAGCATGCTGCTGATGCTTCCTCTAACGTTTGAGTTGAGAGGCGCGCGCCTCGATAAATAGAACCATGGCGGCATAAATTCGCGCGCGCTTCTCGAACGACCTGTTCTGTGTCATTTTCGGTCTACCTTTAAAAATTCTAAATACTCGTCTTGGATCATTCCCTCGTTTACCAGCTTTAAACTTGAAGACGGAAACATTGCTTCAATTTCGGACATTGCTTCCGTGAATTCATCGAAACATACTTCTTTAGCAGGATCTCCGAATTCAAGTTCAGAATCAAGTGGCCCAAATGCATACACGTCTAGAAAACTCTCATTTCCAATATCGGCTGACTCAAAAACAGCTACACATATCCCCTTATTGCGATCGGAAATGGAAATCCATCTGACACCGGGCGTCCCGTCTTTTTCGCATGCGCCAATAAAACATTCTATGGATTTACCCCTATTAAGGGTGGCGTTCGCTTCCGAGAGTGTTAAGTAACGACGAGGCATCATTTTTCCTGTGACACAGAACGTTTAATTGAGATGAGCCGCTCAACGTGGCGAATTTTAAGGCAAAACGATTTCACGGCTTCATCCTCGAATGCCCAGTTATGCATTCACGACCAAAATTTCCACTTAGGTTTCTTTGATTGTGGTGTTTCGTAGACTAGCCGCATAACTTTCTCTTTGCACCCGAATTTTGATTTGGAATAAACAACATGAATCTTCTCTTCAGCGTTTGCACCGACTGTATTTCCGTCACGAATTACCGGACCATTTTCAAGCAGGTAGCCACAAAGTGTTAAGAATCGTTCTCTGAGTTCACCTGGAAATTCTGGGCAATTATCAGTTTCGAACTCCATATGACCGAGCGCAATCATGCCTGTCGTAAAGCCCGATGTACTTCCGTTTTCGTTGCTACCAACTCGAAAATCAACCCAAATAGGGAGCGGTAGGTCATTTGGAAGAATTTCAACAGCAAAATCATTGAAAATTGCTTTCGGTACCAACAATGTTGCATTGCCCCAGTAAACTCCCAATGCTGTAGCGGTAGCGTGCATTGTCGCAGCCGTGACTTGCGTCAGAATCTTTGATAATTCGATCGGTTCTAGCTCACCTCTAACGGTGACAATAATATGCGCCTTATGTGCCTTAACAGTATTTTCTGCATCTTTCCATAATATGCTCGTCGCACATGGTCCTTCGAGATCTGACCAAGGAAATGGCGCTGGCATAATGCCCAAAGCTACTTGTGTACCACCGATATCGAATGCAATAGTACCTTCACTGGCCGAATAATTATTGATAGGTGGAAGATCTGGCCAACTCGCGGCTACAAAGTCTTGAATATTGGACTGAGACGGCTCAGCTTGTTCACTGAGAAGAATAAATGATAGTGCTAAAGGCATATTTTCCTATGAATTACTTTGATGTATAACGCCGAAATGACTGGCGCGAAGCGTCCCAGTCGATTGTTAAGTTATGTTTATTTTCCAACGTAATACTCCAATGCTTTTCTTCGATCATCGGTTGCAACTCGACCGAGAAATGAAATCTCGCTGCATACAACTTCAAGTGTGTCATCCTGAAAGGTAACAATGAAGTGTTTTCTTTTGTCCCACAGCCATCCACTATCAGGAAAACGAACAGCGTTTTGTTTTTTCATTTCCTCGATGCGCGGCGAATTTTCAATCACGTTGAAACTATAGTATTCAAGCCCGAATCCTATCAACGGATGTCCAGGAAGTGCTTCATCATTCGGATAACCATAAGTAAAAACTGAAACGCCACCGAACTTAACGACACCACATTCGTCTTGATCTTCAGTTTGCAATGCAACCGGCGCTATTAAATAGCTAATGAAAAGCTCTCGTCCGTTGACATGTAGAATCGGGGACTCACAAGATGCGGGCACAGGTGCGTCAGGCCATTGGGTAATCTTCGGTTTAAGCATGAACATAACGTTGATTTGAGAGGCGCGCGCGCCAATCATTAAATTTTAAGAATGATCTGATTCGCGCGTCATTTTCGGAAGTCATGTTAGGCCTCACTTGGCCACTTTGGCCGACCGCAAATAGAACCATTGCGAATCAATTTGCGATGAATTTTCAATCTTGTGTACATTGCGTTTTGTTAGAACGAGGTCGTGAATGTCGCCCACTGAGAACTGCGGAATCTTTCCACTCAATTCTGGCATTTCAACGCACTCTACAATGACGACAACTTGCTTACCCAAAAGGTCTCGATCACCTGACATGATCTGATACGTCACGGGAGATCCGAACTTGATTATTCCGCATCCGGCTGCTGCCTGGAGGGAGACAATCTTGCCTCTTGCGTGAACATCCTTATCCATTTGCGCGGCGGAGGCATGGGTGCCGACGACGAATATTGTTGTAAGCGCGAGCCATTTGCTTTGGAATGTATGATTCATCGGATGAGGCCTAACTATTTAACTGAAGGGCATCGCGGTTTTTGCGATGTCCCTTTCCGGTGAAACGTTCTCTGGAATAGAGAGCGGCGAGCAACGGCAAAGCAATTTCA
>JAYVHZ010000081.1:0-4123 GCA_043770645.1 Undibacterium sp.
TGGCTCATGAGAAAAAGCCCAAGCTCATCATCGCCGGCGCATCGGCGTATTCGCTCAAGATCGATTTCGAGCGCTTTGCCAAAGTAGCCAAAGCCATCGGCGCGATTTTCATGGTTGATATGGCGCATTACTCAGGCTTGATCGCCGGCGGCGTGTATCCCAGCCCAATTCCGCATGCTGACGTGGTGACATCCACCACCCACAAGAGTCTGCGCGGCCCGCGAGGCGGCATTATTTTGATGAAAGCCGAGCATGAGAAGGCGATCAACAGCGCCGTTTTCCCTGGCTTGCAAGGCGGCCCGCTGATGCATGTCATCGCGGCCAAAGCGATTGCTTTCAAAGAAGCACTCGAACCCAGCTTCAAGCTTTATCAGCAGCAAGTGATCAAAAACGCGCAAATCATCGCCGAGACACTCATGCAGCGAGGCCTGCGTATCGTGAGCGGCCGCACAGAAAGCCACGTGATGCTCGTTGATCTTCGAGCCAAAGGTATCACCGGCAAAGAAGCCGAAGCAGTACTTGGAGATGCTTACATGACAATCAACAAAAACGGCATCCCTAACGACCCTGAAAAACCCATGGTCACCAGCGGCATCCGCGTTGGCACGCCCGCGCTCACCACGCGCGGCTTCAAAGACGAAGAGGCCAGAGCAACGGCGCACTTGATCGCCGATGTGCTCGACAATCCGCGCGATGCAGCGAATATTGAAGCCGTGAGAGCCAAAGTCGTCGCACTCACGAGCCGCTTCCCGGTTTACGGCTAATCGGCTGATGCCTGCACCTAAACCTGCGCCCTGCCCGGCGCAGGTTTACGTTTTAAGCCCTCAGCATCTGACTCTACGTACTATCAAATAAATAGCGCCTCACGCAGTATCCACGCTGGCTAGATACCAAAAACGCTTAAAATAAGAGATGCGTTGCCCCTTTTGCTCCCACCTAGAGACCCAAGTCGTCGAGACGCGTATCTCCGAAGAAGCGGACTCCATCCGCCGCCGTCGCCAGTGCGGTAAATGCGAAAAACGTTTCACTACCTATGAACGCCCCGAGGTCAGCTTTCCTGCCGTCGTCAAGAAAGACGGCCGCAGGATTGACTATGAAACAGCCAAGCTCAGAGCCAGCCTGAATCTCGCCCTGCGCAAACGCCCCGTCAGCACCGAGCAAATCGATAGCGCCATCGAGAGAATCGAAGAAAAGCTGCTGGCTAGCCCAACCCGAGAAGTCCAGAGCAGCCGAATCGGCGAACTCGTCATGCGCGAGCTAAAGCGCCTCGACAAAGTCGCCTACATCCGCTTCGCCAGCGTCTACCGCAGCTTCGAAGATATCGATGATTTCCGGGCTCTAGTGGACGAGGTGCGGAAATAACCGTTTGTCCAGAAATCCATTGCTTTTATCACCTTTATCAATTTCCCGGAAAGCTGCGCGCTTACATTCACAATATGTTTAAGTCAAGAAATGTTAAAAGTAGTCCAATTGCACCTCGGGTGCAAGGCTTTACTTTGATCGAATTGCTCGTTACGTTAACGATATTGGCCATCATCAGCGCGTATGCTGTCCCCACATTCCAATCCATGATTATCGGAAATGCCATTAATTCGTCAGCCAACAATCTCCAAATCGACCTGAATTACGCTCGAAGCGAGGCCCTCAAGCGCGGTGTCAGTACGACAGCCTGCGTCAGCACCAACTCCACCTCTTGCGCAGATTCAGACAATTGGCATCTAGGGTGGATCATTTTTGTGGATCAAGACTCAAACAATGCGCGTGACACTAACGCCAGCGCATCAGAAGATTTGGTGCGGGTCAATCAACCCACATCAACTGACACCTTCACTATCACAACAATTAGCGGCAGCGCAGTTAAAACCATTCGATTTAACCGAACAGGATCCTCGAGCGCTGAAGGGTTAAAAATTAGTCCAGTGAATACGACCTATAACGTCGGTCGTGCTTTATGTCTAGCCACAACAGGTCGAACACGTCTTACTGAACGCGGTACAGAATCATGCTAAACCCCAAACAACACTCGATACACCGCAAAGCCCAATATGGCTTGCGCAATAGTGCGCGTGGGGGCTCATTGATTGAGGTTTTGGTTGCAATGCTCTTGATCGCGTTCGGCTTTTTAGGCATCGGCGCACTGTTCAACTTCTCTATTTCCACCAACAAAAGCGCCTCCAGCCGCCTGACAGCCACCATGCTGGCGCAAGACTATGCCGATATCGCGCGCGCCAATCCGATCGCACTAGGCAACAGCCAATACAACCGCACCATTCTTTCATTCGATCCTGAGGCCAAGGCGGTTTCAACAGTCAATACCGCAAATTTGTGTTCTTATCCAAACTGCACAGTCGCTACATCTGCAGCAAACGATCAAGAGCTTTTTGTAAGACGTGTCAAAGCGCTTTTGCCAGCGGGTGACTATGTTGCTACGCGCTTAACCGCAGGAAATACCAACGCCATAGACATCTGGATTCTCTGGGTCGAGGGCAAAAACAGCAGCGAGCCAAACACAAACAACGACGTTTGCCCTTCTGTGGTCACAAGTGCTTCACCAGCGCCTTCCCCGTTTCCTCGCTGCTTATATGCAAGGATTGCGTTATGACATCCAAATTACAAAGTAGGGTGTCGAAGACTGCTCAGCGGGGCGTTTCCCTCATAGAGCTTTTAGTTGCCGTCGCGCTTGGCTTGTCGGTGATCTTAGTTGTGTTGTCCGTATTTCAGAATTTTTCCGGCTCAAGCAAAACCAGTATTGTTGAGCAATCCATGACGGAAAATGCAGAGTCAGCTTTCCAACTGATTGCCCAGCAAATGCGGCAGGTCGGATACAACCCGCGTCGGCCGGATGCATCAGTGCCCACCACCAATCCATTAAGAATTGGCACCCCTCCTGGCGGCGCAGCAGGCATGAGCTTATTTGCATGTGCCAACGGATTTTCCAATGGATTTGGATCGGGAATTGCAGACAACATCCAATCCTTAACATGCAATACGAGCGCAACCAACACCATCTCCTATGCGATTGCCGTTCAATACCAAGCCGATCAATTCAGTCCTAGCGTTGTAGGTGCAGCGCCAGCAGATTGCCGAGGATTCGCGGTAACGGCTCAATCTCTCGCGGTTACCACACCCACGAGTACGGTGACTTATTTCGTGGTCGAAAATCGGTACATGATTAAAGATGGCGGCCTTGCATGTACGGGCAATGGCGGTTCAACTTCATTTGAGACGCCAGGTCAGCCTTTGGTACCCAATATTGAGTCGATGCAATTAAGCTTTGGTCTTACTGTTCCTGGCGTGACACTGACAACCGCCAATTTCGTCGCGGGCTACTTAGGAGCGCCGGAGATTGGGCCAGCCTCAGGCAACGATACTTCTGGGGTGAAAGACACTTTGACGACGGGGACTTTGACACCCATACAACGCTGGGATTTAGTGAAGACCGTACGCGTTTGCATGGTTGTTAAAGCTGAGCGACGTAGCTTATTTGAGCAAGAAGGCGATACTGCCGGTGTCTATGGCACTTATTACGGCTGCAATCCAGCCAGCCCAATCAACATCACCGATGGCCACATGCGAAAAGCTTACGTTCGGCATTTCGCTCTGAGAAA
The DNA here is from genome assembly GCA_043770645.1 of Undibacterium sp. Lineage (GTDB taxonomy): Bacteria > Pseudomonadota > Gammaproteobacteria > Burkholderiales > Burkholderiaceae_D > Undibacterium. Next base: position 3,609 of record JAYVHZ010000081.1, read on the forward strand.
CAGGATATCCACGCCATGATCAATCAACCTATGCGTTACGGTGGCACTATGGCGATGCGCAGTCAGCGCGGCATCACGCTCATCGTTGCGATGATTTTGCTGCTTGTTATCTCCGTGACTGCAGCGGTTGTCGCGCGCGGCAGCGTTAGTGGCGAGCAAATCTCTAATAATGCGCGCTCGCAAGAGCTTGCTTGGCAAGCAGCCGAAGCAGCACTTCGGTACTGCGAGGTCGGCGTTAGTAATCAGCAATCGGTCGTGTTGAATCCCACCAAAACGCTTTCCATCACGCAATACACACTCACGATTGCCGTGGCACCATCGGGCTCAAGCCTTCCTCTTTGGGCAACCACAACCAATTGGGATGCAAGCACCCCAAACGCCAACCTCATTGCTGTGCCGCTTCACAGACTAGATGACCCCAGCAGCACCAGCGCTACCAGCGGCGTGGCCAAGAAAGACGCTAGATTTCAAGCCATTTATCTTCGCGCTCCCGAATGCTTCGCTCAATATGAGAG
>JAYVHZ010000082.1:0-9446 GCA_043770645.1 Undibacterium sp.
ATTTGGCAACACGATTTTCAACAATCCGGAATTAGCTTTTCAAAAAATCGGTGTCGCAATTGCTGCGTTCGAGGTTACGCCGAGCTTTCAATCTTTCACGTCAAAATATGACGCCATGGTACAAGGCAAAACCAGTTTCACTCCGGCAGAGAGCCGTGGGATGGCCTTATTCATGAATCCAAACAAGGGCAATTGCGCATCTTGTCACAGCATGAAACCGGATTCTAAAAATCCTAGGGACAGCTTATTTTCTGATTTTAGTTATGTTGCTCTCGGCATACCGCGCAACACGGCAATTCCACAAAATGCCAATCCCAGTTTTTTTGATTTAGGTCTATGCGGCCCAACCCGTACCCGACCCGCACTGACTGCCAATGTTCCCGTCACCGTCTCAGTAGAACAATTTTGCGGCACTTTCCGTATGCCTAGCTTACGCAACGTCGCACAACGCCAAGCCTTTATGCACAATGGATTTTTTAAAGATTTGCGTGAAGTCATGGCTTTCTATGCGACCCGCAATACTGATCCACGTCGCTGGTATGGCGCAGCAGGCGTACCAAACGATTTGCCACTGGCCTATCAAAAAAATATCATCAACAATCAACGCCCATTTAATTTAGCACGCGGTGCAGCACCCGCCTTCAGCGCTGCTGAGGCAAATGACATGATTAGCTTTTTACGTACCTTAAGTGACGGCTTTTAAAATACCAACAGCAAGCGTGTTCGCCTATAGGTAGCGAATATGCTTGCGACATTTGGCATGATTTTTAGCGGCTATGCGAAGTTAACTTCGCCAGAGGTGAAGCCAAGCTGACGCCTGGTGCTTGGGTTTTGGCACCTGCCTTTTTTTCTGGGGTGCGAGTCGGATTGGCTTCATCTAAGCGTTCGTCCGCTTCCCCTTGCAACAGATTAGTAGCACCCGGGTTGCGCCCCATCGCGACACCGACTGCCAGCATATCAATCACCAACAAATGCAAAATCCGGCTCACCATCGGCAAATGGGTCGTGACATCTTCTACATGATCAACGATCAGCGCGACATCGGCTTTACGGATTAAAGGCGAATGACTAGCCGCAATCGCAATAATCTTGGCGCCACGTTCGCGCACCTTTTCTGCGACTTCTAATAGCTCGGGCAAACGCCCGCTGCTACTACTAATCACCACCACATCTTTTTCACCCAATACACTGGCGGATAAAAGTTGCAGGCGCGAATCCGTATGCGCAATGCTAGGAATCCCCAAGCGTAAAAATTTAAACTGCGCATCTTGAGCCACCACACCGTAGTGACCGATTGCGTAAAACTCTAGTTTATTCGCTCGGCTAATCAATTGAATCGCACGTTCTATCATGTCGCGATTTAATTGACTGCGCACTTGCAGAATAGATGATGCCGTATTTCCAAGCACTTTCGCGCCCAACTCTAAGGCAGAATCATCATCGGTGACTTGAATATGCGTGACGGGTACTGTGCCGGTCAACCCTGAAGCTAAACGTAATTTAAAGTCGGACAAGCCCTCACACCCAAGTGAGCGGCAGAATCGAATTACCGTGGGCTGACTGACATCCGCAGCACGGGCAATCTCTGCAATCGGATCATTCACGACCGCTCTGGCATGTGCCAAGACATGGTCCGCGACCCGCAACTCCGCTGGCGATAGATCTGCGCGAATCCGGCGGATTTGCCCTAAGATTGCCGATCCTGGCTCGGTTTTTAAGGTGCGCAACTGCGCGTCTAAGATCGCTGCTGCCCCCATGAAAGTCGCATGCTCGGCGGTAATCACAAAGGTGGGGATCGCTGCAACATAGCGACTAAATCGCCCTTTTTCCTCAAACCGTGGTCGAAAACTCGATGTCGCAAAATACTCACCCAAACGCGGCACGATACCGCCGCCGATATAGATTCCACCCATCGCTCCCAAGGTCACTGCAAGATTTGCCGCAGCGGTGCCTAGCAGGGCGCAAAACACATCGAGCGCTTCGATGCATTGCAGATCGGTTTGATCGAGCGCATGTTGGGTGATTTCTGGTGCAGTCAGTTCTTTTGGCGTGACTTGCGCATGGTCTGCCAATGCTTGATAAATTAACTCCAAACCTGGGCCCGATACTAGGCGTTCAAACGACACGTGTGCAAAATGTTTCCACACATAACGCAGGATAACAATTTCACGCTCATCACGCGGAGCAAAACTGGTATGTCCCCCTTCCGAGCCCAACGAAATCCAACCATCACCAGCAGGAATCAAACCCGAAGTTCCTAAACCACTACCTGGGCCCAATAAACCAATCACGCTTTGTTTGCGCGCCTCTCCGCCACCAATTTGTTGCACATCACTTGCCCCAAGTCTAGGCAAAGCCATTGCCAGTGCAGTGAAGTCATTGACAATCAACAAGGTGTCAAAGCCCAGCTTTTGCCGCATGTCCTCAATTGAAAATTGCCAGTGATAGTTGGTCATGCTGATCTGGTCACCATCGACAGGATTCGCAATCGCCACCGCCGCATGTTCAATGTGCATATCCGGCAAGCTTTGCACATACGCCTTTACTGCGGAATAAAAGTCGACGTAATCTGCACACAATAAAGAATGCGTATATTGAAAATCACCCTTGCCCATTTCCAGCGTAAAGCGCGCATAAGTGCCGCCAATATCAGCCAGTAAATGCGGTGTGGGATGCTGAGCAATTTGTGCGGACGCACCACGAGGAACTTGATTGGCTTGCATAGATATCCAAAAAATAAAGTTTTACTACCCACATCAAACGACGATAAGAATAAAGAAGCAACTCAGTCGCAGCATGTTTAGCGATCAAGCGGGCTGATATGCGGGTGGGAAAGTAGGAAAACACATTGTAGTCTGACTAGACCAATTTAGGATATATCAGTCCACGATGGTCTTTTCTAGGAAATTGAGATCCCAATTCGTGGAATTTATGTAACTAGACTACAGATTATGTGCGTGGTCAGGCGAGTACTTGTCCCAATAAAATTGATTTTGATCGGTTTTCACAAGCCACATCGCCATCTCACTAGCTGCCTGAGTATCGTACGAAAGCTTGTAAAAATCAATTAGTTACATGAGCTTCCAATCGACACTCTCTAGCAAATTGGCTGATTACAAGACTACAAACTTGCCTTTCCAAGAAAATTCTTTCGCGGAAAACCACACTTTCGAAGAAATTCTCGAATGACCCAACAAAAACATTGCAGATTTTATGTAGTTTTGCTACATTCATTCAAAATATTTCCGTAAATACCGAATCACCCGGACTCGCATTCATGTAAAAGCGCACCGCCTCATCACGGCAATGTCGACCAACACAGAATGCGATTTACGCTACAGGATCATCCCGCAATGACAACAGCATTCAATTTACCATCTACAACAGCGCCCTACCCTTGGCTGATTGCCGATATCGGCGGCAGCAATGCCCGCTTTGGCTGGGTCGCTGCCTCTGGTGCCGACATCACACAAGTCAGAACCTTGGCAGTTGCTGATTTCGCCACACCAATTGCTGCCAGCGAAACTTATCTACAACAATTACAAGCAGAATTGGGCGATCAATATCAAGCACCTCGATGTGCGGCATTTGCAGTCGCGACCGCTGTGGGTCAAGAGCAAATTCAATTCACCAACAGCCATTGGCAATTTTCACGTGCGGAAGTGAAAGCCGCTTTGCAATTAGATCGATTTATTGCGCTCAATGATTTTGAAGCGCTGGCCTTATCTTTGCCTTGTCTAAAAGCAGAACAAATACGCGCCCACGGTGCACTTCCACAACATACTGGAACATTGGCGGTGGTTGGTCCCGGCACAGGCTTGGGTGTCGGCTCGGTCATCGAAACCAGGCATGGTTGGATTGCGATCCCCGGAGAAGGTGGTCATGCGACCTTAGCCGCCACTGACGAATTTGAAACCAGCGTACTGACGCACGCGCGTACCGAGTTTAATCATATCTCTGCAGAACGCTTATTGTCTGGCATCGGTATGCCCGTTTTGTATCGCGCCGTAGCACGTAGCATGCATGCTGAACCGCAAGAATTAAGTACAGAACAAATCGTCGAACGTGGCCTGCAAGGACAAGACGCTATTTGCGCCAAGACCTTAGATTGCTTCTGCGCATTACTTGGCAGCTTCTGCGGCAACATTGCACTCACCGTTGGTGCACGTAGTGGTGTCTATATCGGCGGCGGCATTGTGCCACGCCTTGGCGACTACTTTTTTCAGTCGCGATTCCGCACCCAGTTTGAAGCCAAAGGCCGCTTACAGTCCTACTTGCAACAAATTCCGACTGCACTCATTACCGACACTTTAGCAGCACTCAGCGGTGCCGCATTTGCCATTGAACAAAGTGAAGATTAAACCCTATGCAGCGCTGCTCTTTTGCTCCAGTGATCCCCCAAGTCACCGAACTACCCCCACACAGTAAGGTGCAAAGCAGCGCTGTATTTTTTCTATCGACGTTTTTTGCACGACGTTTAGGTTTAAGGCTTGCGCAGCTTGCCTTACTATTTATCATCTCAATTTGCACGATTAGCACAGCAATCGCGCAGAAAGATCAGCATCAGATTCAACGCATCGAACCTGCTTCTTGGTGGATAGGAATGAAAAAACCCGAAGTGCAACTGATGGTGCACGGAAAAAACATCGCTGAATTAACACCAAAAATTCAGCATCCCGGCGTCAGCATTCAGCAAGTCCATCGCAGTGATAATCCAAATTATTTGTTCATTGATCTGAAGATCGCTAGCAACACAAAACCCAGTGTGTTGGCAATTAGTTTTCAACGCGCTCAAAAAGTCGTGAGCAGCGTTGATTTTCATTTACAAACAAGACGCGCTGGGTCGGCACAACGCTCGGGCTTCTCGCCACGCGATGCAATCTATTTGCTAATGCCCGACCGTTTTGCCAACGGCGATACGCAAAACGACAATCACGAAAATTACAGTGATCGCCTCGCTCGCGATGTTCCCGGTGGACGCCATGGTGGTGACATTCAAGGCATGCGCCAACATCTGGATTACATTGCAAAACTGGGTTTTACCATGCTGTGGCCGACACCCTTGTTGGAGAACGCGCAGGCGATCAATTCCTATCATGGCTATGCCGCAACCGACTTCTACCAAATCGATCTGCGCTTTGGCAGTAACGCCGATTATCAGCAGTTAGTTAAAGAAGCGAAAGCCAAGAATATCGGTGTTATTCAGGATGTGGTACTCAATCACATAGGCTCAAATCATTGGTGGATGAAAAATTTGCCGAGCAAGGATTGGCTGAATTTCCCCCATCAATACACCGAAACGAATCATATCCGCAGCACCTTACAAGACACCCACGCTGCACAGATTGATAAACAAAAATTTGCTGATGGATGGTTCGTCAAGACCATGCCTGATCTCAATCAACGTAATCCATTCTTGGCAAATTATTTGATTCAGAACAGTTTATGGTGGATAGAATTTGCCGACTTGTCTGGCCTGCGTACGGATACGTATTCTTATTCGGACAAAGACTTTCTAGCGCGCTGGTCACAACGTGTAATGGACGAGTATCCCAAACTCAATATCGTTGGCGAAGAATGGAGTATGAATCCTAACATCGTCGCCTATTGGCAGCGTGGCAAACAAAATCACGATGGCTATCGCTCATTTGTGCCGAGTTTGATGGATTTTTCTGTCTATCAAGCTTTGCACGCAAGCTTGGTCGGCGGCTATGGCAAAGATGCCGACATGATGACAATGTATGAAGCGATTGCGAATGATTTTATTTATTCTGAGCCAGACAACTTAACGATCTTTGAAGGCAATCACGATACGCCGCGCATTTTTTCTGCACTCAATGAAGATATCGCCTTAAATAAACTCGCGTTCGCCATGCTTGCGACGCTGCGTGGCATTCCGCAAATGTTCTACGGCGCAGAGATTTTAATGACCAGCCCCAAACAACGCGACGATGGCAAAGTTCGCGGTGATTTTCCTGGTGGTTGGGATGGCGATCAGGTCAATGCTTTTACCGGAAAAAATCTGAGTGCAGCACAGCAAGACATGCAAAATTTTGTCACGCGCTTATTCACGTGGCGCAAGTCTGCGACTGCGATTCACCATGGCAAATTACTGCATTTTATTCCTGAGAATAATTGTTATGTGTATTTCCGCACGAGCGGCAAATACAAAGTGATGGTCATCATCAACCGTAACGAGAAAGCTCTCCAACTAGATTTATCGCGTTTTAGTGAAGCACTACAAGGCGTCAAACAAGCACACGACATTATCAGCAATCAAAGCGTGGCGTTAGAAAAACAACTGTTCATCAATGCCAAGACAGCCATGATTTTAGAACTGCACTAACACGCCACCAAGTCATAAAGCACCCCCCCAAAAAAACGAGGTCACATCTTGAAAAATTTACTCTTCTCAATCTTAATCAGCATAGGCGCATTAAGCACGCTACCACTTGCAGCACAAACTCGGACCGAAGTCATTCATCCGGCTTGGACAAAAAATGCCACTATTTATGAAGCGAATATTCGTCAACATTCGAAAGAAGGCAGTTTCCAAAAATTTGAAGAATATCTGCCCGAACTGAAAAAAATGGGCGTTAAGGTGATCTGGCTAATGCCGATCAATCCTATCGGAGAAAAGAATCGCAAAGGCACATTAGGTAGCTATTATGCAGTGCGTGATTACCGAGGCGTGAATCCAGAATTTGGTACGCCTGCCGACTTCAAAAAACTGGTGAAATCAATTCATGCGCAAGGCATGTATGTGATTATCGACTGGGTGCCAAATCACACAGCCTGGGATCATCCATGGGCTGAAAAGCATCCAGAATTTTATGAGAAGGATAAAGACGGAAAATTTGTACCGCCAGTAGCCGATTGGGCAGACGTGATTTCACTCGATTACAACAACCAACAATTACGCAAAGAGATGGTCGAAGCGATGCGTTTCTGGTTGACGGAATATAACATCGATGGTTTCCGTTGCGACGTTGCTGCGATGGTGCCGACTGATTTCTGGAACGATACGCGCAAAGAATTAGACAAGACAAAAAAAGTCTTCATGCTGGCAGAAGCACATGAGTTCGAATTGCAAGAAAAAGCATTTGATATGACGTATGGCTGGCAATTCAAGGATTTGTTTAACGACATCGCAAAAGGTAAAAAGTCTGTCAAAGATTTAGATGCCTATTTAAATGGCGAAGAAAAACATTATCACCCTGACGCGTACCGCATGCTGCACATCACCAATCACGATTTGAACAGCTGGGAAGGTACCGAGTTTGTCCGTCTTGGTGATGGCGTAGAAGCGTTTCTGGTGCTATCGAACATCATGAAAGGCATGCCACTAATGTATAGCGGACAAGAAGCCGGCAATAACAAAGCATTGAACTTCTTTGAACGCGACCCGATTGAATGGAAGCCTCATCCATTCAAACAACTCTATACCAAATTGTTTCAGTTAAAGAAAACGAACAAAGCTTTATGGAACGGCGTGGCTGGCGGTGAAATGCAACGTATTCACACTGGTGCGGATGAGCATGTCTTTGCATTTACGCGTGAGAAGAGTGGCAATAAAATTGTCGCGATTTTTAATTTATCCAATAAAGCACAAACTGCCGAGATTCAATCTGCACTGGCAAAAGGAAAACTGCGTGACATCAATAGTGGCGCAAAGGCACCACGAGGCACAAACCTGAAATTTGAACTCAAAGCATGGGAATACAAAGTGTTTGCGCAATAATCAAAATGCAGTATGATTCGTATCAAATTCATAGCGCTGATTCATAGCATCGATTTGTAGTAGAGGTAACAGGAAGAGACGAAGTAGCACCAAGAAAATCAAACAATAAAGAAGACGCCAGCGTTTAAGATTAAACGCTGGCGTTTTTTATTGCTGGCTAGATTCGTATTCACTAAATACACAAAATTGATTCGCCACACCCGCACTATCAGCGCACGCATTAGGGATTATGGCTATCCGACTACCCTCACACTCATATCCATATTTGCGACTGCACCGCAAACGGACATTTGATTTTGGTCATGCAAGCTCAAACAAATAAATCCTAGGCACGAGGATAGTCACCTGAATTCACAATCGAAGCATTAAGCTGTCTGTGAGCAACATAGCGGACTTAACTGCGTGATCAAAGCAAATTCATATCCAAAGCAGATACACCAATGAGGCTTAAAGCAACTGACGTATCCGTAGGTGTAACCGCACCGGCAATTGCCATTCCTTGTTTAATAGCGACATCCGGCGAGGTAAAACCCAGGCCCCAATCAATCGCAAAAGTCTTGGCCACGGCGATTTTATTGTCTAACAAATTCGCCACCCAACCCCATGTCGCATCACCTTTAAATCGATGCGCAGAATCGAGGATTTTTGAAACTACAGATCCGCGCGTCTCGGATCCACTCTGCAATCCTCCTGACCAATACGCCAAGCCACCTGCATCAGCCCCTTCACTTCTTCCCAATACATTTCTATAAATCGTATTGATGAAATCAGCGTGACTCATCGTTGGAGAAAAACCGGTTAAAGCTGGATTCTGAACACCAGCATTGTAGAAACTATTCGCAATTTGATCAGTCGTTTGCCCTGCATTCATATCCCCTATCCAGTAAGCTAAACCATCAGCGTCGGGCACTCGATTAAAGAATGCTACATACAATTCCATTAAACGTTGCACATTGGCTTGTGGTGATTTTGCCGCCAATTCCTGAATTGTTAGATTGACCGTCATATCACCAAATTTCAACGATTCGATTTCTGTGATGTGAACTACCTCAGTGAAATATTTTGAGTGGATGGAATAGCCCCAATCAGATTTGGTGACAGAATAATTCGAGAGTTTTTTATCAAAAATGGCAGTATCGGTGCCACCGCGGCCATCTAGAAAATCATAGCCACCATTACCAGCCAAAGTATCATTTCCACTAGCACCGATAATGTTATTGTCTCCAAAATTACCGATGAGGCTAACACCTTGGCCACTCCACGATATTAGGTTCTCAATGTTAGGAAGCTGTGCAATCGAAAAATCAAAAGGAACAAGAATCGTGTCTTGCCCTTCGTTGGCATATTCAACAGCACGATCGCCTGGTGTGTCGAAATAGAACGAGTCATTCCCTTTACCACCATAGAAAACATCGTCACCCCAATTGGCATTTGCCAGATCAAAAACGTCGTTTCCATCCTTGCCATACAAGGTGTCATTGCCAAAGCCGCCATCCAGCACCGCTGGCAGATCGCTTTGCACCGAAATCAGGTCGTCTCCGGTGCCGCCATAGACACCGTCCTGAATCCGGGCGATCAGATAGTCGTTGTTGCCACCGCCATACAGGCTGTCGATGCCGTTGCCGCCGTCCAGCGAGTCGTTGCCGTTCAACCCGTTCAGCGTGTCATTGCCATCGTCGCCGCGCAGGCTGTCGGCACCCGATGC
>JAYVHZ010000083.1:0-15814 GCA_043770645.1 Undibacterium sp.
GGCAACGGCGAGTGCGCCAGCTGGTTCTAAAATTGAACGAGTATCTTGGAATACATCTTTGATCGCAGCACAAACTTCGTCGGTATTGACCAAGATCACTTCATCGACATACTGTTTCGCTAAACGGAAGGTTTCTTCGCCAACCAGTTTGACAGCAGTGCCGTCAGAAAATAAACCGACGTCGGTCAAAGTCACGCGTTTGCCTGCTTTCAGGCTGCGATACATGCCATCCGAATCGACGGTTTGCACACCAATGATTTTGATATCAGGACGCACAGCTTTGACATAAGCAGAAACCCCAGCGATTAGACCGCCTCCGCCAATAGCCACAAAAATTGCGTGGATAGGGCCCGCGTGTTGACGCAAAATTTCCATGCCAACCGTACCCTGACCAGCGATCACATCTGGATCATCGAATGGATGCACGAAGGTGAGTTTGCGTTTTTTTTCTAAGGTTAAAGCATGGTCATACGCATCCGTATACGACTCGCCATGCAAGACGATTTCTACCGCATCGCCTCCATGAGCACGCACCGCGTCAATTTTGACTGGTGGCGTGGTGGTTGGCATGACAATCACCGCTTTGCAACCCACACGCTTGGCACTCAAAGCCACGCCTTGTGCGTGATTGCCGGCAGAGGCGCAAATTACGCCGCGTTTTAATTGAGCTGGAGTCAGATGGGCAATTTTATTGTAAGCGCCGCGCAGCTTAAAGCTGAACACACTTTGCATGTCTTCACGTTTAAAGTGAATTTGATTGTCCATGCGTTTGGACAGCGTCGGCGCTAGTTCTAAAGGTGTTTCTATTGCTACGTCATAGACGCGGGCGGTAAGGATTTTCTTGAGGTAATCGGTAGCCATGAATGAATTCTTTTTTTAAAAATGAAAGTCAAATGTCAAATTCGGACATCATGCAACATCCTCTTTTAGTGGATGCAGCGATTCTGCGTTGATCAGTACAGAATCGACCATGTTGCCGGCGTGGTGGCGCCAGCTTTCAATCGTATTTCAGATTACAGACAAGGGTAGTGCCCGGTAATCGCGATGAAATAAGTGCAAATTATTTAAGTCCTGTTCGAACCATTATAATGTATCCCTCACCATCCTTAATGAAAAAGCCATGATAGAAGCGGCGATTGCCTGGTTATTTAGTGTTTTTGCCATTTCTAAAATCGGCTTGACGGCGGTTTTTGTCATTAGCTTTGTCTCGGCAACTTTATTGCCGATGGGCTCAGAGCCGGCGGTGTTTGCCATGATCAGGGCCAATCCAGAACTATTTTGGTTGACCATCTTTGTTGCCACCACCGGAAATACCTTGGGCGGTATGCTGAATTATTTCATCGGCTATGAAGCCAAACAGACTTTTGCGAAAGAACGTAATAGTCGCTGGTTTGGCTGGTTGGAACGCTACGGTGCAAAGACGATGTTATTGGCATGGCTGCCCGTCATTGGGGATCCGATTTGCGCTTTGGGCGGCTGGTTAAAGTTGCCTGCTTTGCCATGTATGTTGTATATGGCAATCGGCAAATTTTTGCGTTATGTGACTATGACTTATCTACTTTTGAGGGTGCCAGAAGGATTTTGGCACGGAATCTCTTCGTGGTTGGGTTGAGTGATTTTCTTTGTGATCTAAATCTCGGCTATTTGCTGTTTGCTACCCGCTACCCTCGACCAACAAATGCTGGTAACAAGAGTAGCGAAAGTGAATGGTGTTTTCAAACGAAGTTATACAGCCGAAAACATGGATACCCTGCGAACAGAAATTGGCACAGATCGATCTTGAACACTGAATATTTTTTACAAGTGCCAAATCTGCGCCTAAGTATGGGTATCCACACTACGAAACCATTTACTGCCCCATCGGCTTCCTTTCACTCAGTTGATTCAGTTGCGCCATCAAGGCCAAGCCAGCGGTATCTTCGGGATTCATGCTAAGAGCTTGCTGGCAATACAATAAGGCCGATGCCCGATCACCTGCCGCCAAGTAGGCTTCTGCTAAACGTACCAAGGCTCTAGCCGATTGCGGATAAGCGATTGTGTTGAGCTGCAAAACTTTGACCGCATCTCCGTAGCGTTTATTCGCAATGAGTTTTTTGCCTAAATTGCGCAACTCACTTTCATCGAAATTGTATCGTTTTGGCTCGGTATTTTTTAGCATGGAGTATTGCTGTACCGCTTGCTCAATACCGCTATTGAGTATGGTCATTGATAAGGTATCTGCGATCGAAACACGCTTATCATTCACCGCTTTTACCGCAGGAATCCAAGAGTACATGGTGACACCAAAGGTGCCGACGGCAGTCAATGTGGCAGTAAAGAATAAGACCGCTGCAATGACGAGTTTTCGCTGTGAAGTCGAGTTTTGTTTGATGCGCAGATAGAGTTCAAGTATCAGCAATGGCACGAGATAACATCCGAATGACCAAAAAATTACGACCGGTCCATCAAAGTTAGCTCCCATGCCCACAGGGCCTTGCGCAACGATTATCCAAGCAAATAAGCCAACACGTGTAAACAATTGGGCGTTCGACACCAAATACAGACGCAGGGCCCAGCGGCGATGAGCAGCGATGTCGCGTTTCATTGCGGTACGTAAAGAGAGCCACCCAAAAGCGAGAATCAGCAAGGCATTCAGTGTAATCGCCAGATTGGCAATCCCGACAGTTGGTGTCTCGCGAAACCAAACCATGTACAAACCAGTAATACTAAGAAAAAACACCGTGAGCATGAAAAGACGACCATTCCATCGATGTAATTTGGGAGCGATTTTTCTTAACTTTGGAATCAATTGCATCGCGCCACCAAATGCAATAATTACAGCGAGCAAAGCATGGGCGGCAAACGCGAGATTACCGGCAGTATCGCCTTCTAGAAAGCCCTGCATCAACATAGGATTCTTTTTCCATAGTTGGAAGTTTCCTGTGAGTGTGGAGGGCGCGTAAAACGCCAAAAGATAAGACAAGAAAACCCATTGACTGATGAGCGTAACGATAAACCAAGTTTTTGTCGCTACACCCAACAGTCTATCTCCCTTCGATGCCGATTGAGGCAAGGGCTGGCGTTTTGCTTCGTCGGTTTTGCCACCATCAATCTTGGCAGCCGATTTTTGTTCATAAGTCAATGTCATCGCAATTCCTTTTTAAATAATTTGTACTAACTGACATGTAACACTATGCGATAAGGAAAGATCGAAGCACAGCTAGGTGCGACGATCTACGACAGAATTTGCTTGAGTCGCGGAATGCGGGGATCAGTTACAAAGTATCTTCGGAATCGAATGCGCCGAATGAATTACTTTGCTTGCCGTGCAAAAAAATCCCAAATCATGGCAGGGCCATTTGGTGCCATAGGCGATGGACCAACTAAGCGCGGACGTTTCCAGTACGGTTGCGGCATGCCGTGTCCACCACCATAGATGGTGACAAGTTCCACTTCCGTTTTGCTTTCGTTTTTCCAAAGAGCACGCTTAAATTTTGTTTTATCTTCACCACTCAGCAGCGCCGAATTCGTCGTAAGATTGATCACTGGATCGCCGCCAATTTTATTCAGATCGGTAAAGAATTTTGTAGAAGCTTGCGATGACCTGAGAATGCCACCTTTGTAGAACAATCCGAACAGACTGGTTTCACCGCCATCATAAGGAACGAGTGTGTCTTCAGTGCCATTCATAATCATGACGGAGGTACCGTGTCCGGCTATATTGCACTTAAAATTGTCTTCTACTGGGACATTCGCTGAAACTGCGGCCACCGCTCTAAAGCGCGACGGTGCTTCGATCGCTAAACGCAAAGACATAAATCCACCGGACGAAACCCCTGTTGCAAAAACACGATTTGTGTCAAAGCCGTTTTCCGCGATCAGCTTATCGGTGAGCAGCGTCAAGAATTTGACATGATTCAGCTCCTGTCCATCAACGCTGATGTCCCCGACTTTGCTGCAGTCGTTCCAATTGAAAGAACTCGCACTGGGATAGACCACGCCAAAACCATATTGATCGGCTAAGCGGTCAAATCCATAACCGGTCTCCAAGCGAATTCGTGCGCCATTTTGACCTGATCCATGCATGACAATGACTAAGGGCGCACCTTTCGCCAAGCCTTTCGGCAGGTAGGTGCGATAAGTCCTGTCCTTGCCGTCGACTTCAATGGTCGCTTGTGTAAATTCGCCAGATAGTTGTGGCATCTCGGGATCTGGCGTATAGAGAAAATAGGCAAGCAAAGCACCGACGATCGCAACAAAACCAAGCAAGCCTAATAAGATATTACGTAGGATTTTTTTCATGATTTCTCAGTATAGTGGTGGATATAATTTACAGTCTTTTCACTTCACACTGCGCCACTGATCACCTTGCTTTTTGACGTAATGACGATAGACATAAGACCAAGGTATGGCGGCATAAACGAGAATGACCAAACCAATCGCAAATACATTAGGCAGTAACTTATCATCAAGCGTTCCATTTAACCAGAGCGGTAACGGTACTGCAATTAGCCAAATCGTCTTCCATAGCAATTCCCACATCAGTATGGGCAAAAGCTGTAAGGGATAACGAATGCCCAATACACATAGCAACCAAAACGCCGCCATCATGGAGACTTGAACGCCGCGAAAAAATTCCCATTCTGCGAACGGCTTGGTAGAGGCGAATACGTTTGGCCATAAGCTGAGCGCCAGTCCGACTACCACCAACAAATACATTGCACGTAATACATTAAGACGGGTGAGTGAGACTTCATTCATAATTTTGTCCGATCATTTCTTATGAGGTTTTGTGGAATAAAAATTACTTAAGAAGTTTTAATTGTTCTTCAGCATCATCACGGGTTTTTGTGCCCAACGCCGGTGTGAAGGCCAGTGCTTTTTCGAAAAATGAAATGGCTTTGGTTTTATCGCCCAAGGCTTGCCATGTTTTACCGAGTCGATAAAACGCGGCGCCAGTCACATCGATACTTAATGATTTTTCCAATTGTGGCAGGGCTTCTTTCGCTTTTCCTTGCTCTAGCAACGATCTGCCAAGTCCAAGATAAGCGACCGAAGACTCAGGAAAACGTTGAATCACTTCGCGCAGCATCTTTTCTGCATCGGCAAATTTTTTGTCTTTGACTAGGGTCTGAGCGATCTCTATGGCGATCTCGTTCTGCAACTCTGCAATAACAGGATTGCCGTTGGGATTGACTGCCAAAACACCGCTTTTCGCTTTTTCCATCTTCTCATCTTTGAGATCAAACTTCGCTTGCAATAAACTCGCTACCGTTGGATTAACCTTCTGCATTTCAGCAATCACGTCTTTCGCTTTTGAATTGCTACCACCCATCAAACCAGGCACTTCTAAATAGAAGGTCACCAGAGACTTTGCTGCGCTAAAATTTTTTGGATCTAATTCAAGCGCTTTTTTGAGGGAATCTCGAATTTTTCCGATAGAGCTAATACCCGCCATCATGCCGCCTTTTTCTGCCTTTACACCAAGCACACTGCCAAGCGCTTCATGACATTCAGAATTTTTGGGATTGCTTGCAATGCACTGTTCCGCGAACTTAACGCCTTCATCGAGGCGAACAACTTTACCCTCGATTAGAATTAAATCGATTTTGGCTAATAAAGCATCGGGGTAATTCGGATCAGTCGCCAGTTTTGCGCCGATTGCGCGTTCCACTTCAGCATATTTTTTTGCTTTGATGAGCGCGCTGTATTCATGGGCGTGCGCTGACTGCATGCCAAGCAATGATGTGAACAAGAGCGAAGCCATGATGGCGTGACGAATACTGGATGTTTGATGAGAGAAGATAGTCATAGTAATTTCCTTAATAGATGAGTGGGTACCAAATGTTTGAAGCGATCTCAAGCTGCAATCGATGATGAAGTATCGGCTGTACCACCCTATGGTTTCCATCAAAAAGGGACGGATTACGGTCTGATCACCATGAGTTGCGGTAAAAGTTCGGTGAGTTACAAGCAGAAATGGAATTGCGTGGATGAGCGATAGCCGACAATCGGCATCCTCTCGTTTGCCCTATTGTTGAAGTGATTGCTTGGTGAATGGTCGCTTATAAGCGTACCTTGGGCTATGGCTGTCATCTCATCGGTGTTGGGGTCACAAAGATGAAATAAAGAGCACTTTCGGTAAATTGACGATTCAGCATCGATCAAAGTATTGCGATGCTGAAAATAAATGAGGAAAGTGGCTCAAAAAAATTTAGGGTTATTTAAATTGGAAAGCATGAGCTAATTTTTTACGTTTTCTCGCTTTAGTAGATATGGGGCATAAAAAGAAGTGAACAGAGATAGGTTCTTCCATTTCATTAATCTTAAAGAGAGTTTTTACATGAAAAACGCAATCAAATCGATCCGCATTACCCTTATAGGTAGCATTATTTCATTTATCCTTGCAGGTTGTGGTGGGGGATCAGACGCATCATTATCATCAAGCCCCAATGCTCAGTTTGGTATTGTAAGTGGGCCTCCTACCCCCCCTCCAGTCAGTGCTGTGACAATATTTTCAGGACCACGTAATAACTACACCATCACTCGCACTGCTAATGGCTATGCTGTAACTGATATTGTTGGCAACGGTGGCACTGTCAACTTAGTTGATCAGATAAATGCTAAATTTACTGACATTACAGTTAACTTAGTCATAGGCGCAAAATCTAAAACAATTTCGGCGGCAAATTTAAAAATGCTAGTCGAGCTTTACATTGCCTTCTTTAATCGCGTACCAGATGCTGATGGATTGGCTTATTGGGTCGACGAAATTAAAAATGGTATGACGATGGATCAGTTAGCCAACAGTTTCTATGACGCCGCCATTCATTACACATCATTGACTGGTTATTCAGCCACGATGTCTAATTCTGACTTTGTGAAAATTATTTATACGAATGTACTTGGTCGTAGTGGAGCCACCGCACCACCAGCGGAAGATGTTAATTATTGGGCAGGCGAAATTACCAGCGGCAGATCTAGTAAAGGTGTTTTAATAGCCACTATGTTAAATTCAGCTCATTCTTTTGCAGGCCATGCTACTTGGGGTTGGGTGCCACAACTACTCAACAACAAATTTAGCGTTGCACAGTTTTTTTCCATTGAACAAGGCCTCAATTACACAACGCCAGAAGAGTCGATTATCAAAACAATGGATATCGTAAAAAAAATAAGCTTTAGTGATACGACAGCCGCGATTAATTCTATCAATATCAAAGATCAGCAATTTAATCAGACCATTGCTTATGTCGAACCTAGTACAAATCCAGGTAACATCCCTGCGATTGTGTTTGCGGGGATGGCGGGCACATCATCTGATTTCGAAAAAGTGGTGGATGGTAAAGGTACGGACGCGCGCTTCTTAGCGCCTATGGCCATGGTTGCAGATACAAGTGGAAACCTCTATGTTGCAGACTACTATGGACATAACATCCGAAAAATAACACCGCAAGGTGTAGTCACCACATTGGTGGGTCCCAATGCCGATTGCATTCTTCAATCGATGTGTCCCAAGGGGCATACTGATGGAACTGGCAATGCAGCAAGATTTTTCTTCCCGCGTTCTTTGACGATAGATTCTAAAAGTAATCTTTATGTAGGCAACCACTCCAGTATACGAAAAATAACGCCAGCAGGAGTAGTGACGACTTTTGCTGGACCTGATGCCAGTATGTGTAGCGCAAGTTCTTTTTGCGTAACAGGGTACATTGACGCTACTGGCACCAATGCTAGGTTCTCTCTCATTAAGAATTTGACGGTTGATGCTAATGACAATTTATATGCCTTTGATTCCCAAAATAACGCTGTCAGAAAAATTACACCGGCAGGAGTTGTGAGCACATTATTTAAAACAAATTTCAATGTGGAAAGTGGCATCGCAGCGGATGCCAGAGGGAACGTCTATATTGGAAAATCTTCGACGCAGCTAATTAAAATTTCACCATCAGGAATTGCGAGTAATTTCGGGCCAAACAATTTATATAATAATATGGGTGACATTGCCATTGACTCAAATGGCACTCTATTTATTTCCGATTTTACCCGAAATAAAATCAGTAAAGTAACGGCCGCCGGAGTGCTTACTGCTTCTGTTGTTCCTGAAACCTCAGTAGGAAATGCACCTGGCATTTCTAGCTTGGTGCCAGGTGCTGGTAACGCCGGAACAGCTTTTTACAGGTATATAGCGATCAGCGGATCATCACTTTACATTGCGCAAAAATCTGCGATTGGTGTCGTTAATCCACGACCATAAATTGCAATTAAATTTCTATCACCAAGTCTTGATAAAGGGTTGGTGATAGAAATAAACATGCTTTGAGCTCAGTACATAAGCACTAAATAAGCACTAAATAAGCACCACATAAAAGCACCACATAAAAGCACCACATAAAAACACCACATAAAAACACCACATAATGCACCGTATAACACACCCAGTGCGGCTGCAAAAGTCGGTGAAAGATAGTCGTTGAAAGTTCGATACAGAGAGGAAATGGCAAATTACTCTGTCCCCAATCATGCGGGTGCGATGGCGACTAGCTTGCCATCAAGTACCTCTGCAGTCATCGGGCCAGCACAAATTTTAAGTGCTGCTTCAATTAATGCGCTACCGGCGCCCTTTCCATAAAAAAGTGGATCAACATAGAGCCAGGCCAACTCATGATAAGCGTGGAACGATTTTTGTAGGGTGGGAGATAGTTGGCATCCGGGCTCTTATGTGTTGTTTAGTCGATGAAAATTTGCTGTTCGATCAAAAATCTAAGTGCTCAGTACACCGATATCTGAGCAAAGTCATTGTTCGTGAATCGACTTTTGACGTAGGATAATGAGAGTCTATTTTCACGTGCTAGTCAACAACCTATCTAGCCAATTAACAATCGGAGTTCTCATGATGTCTGCCCGCCTTTTGTCGCTATCTGCCTTGCTGTGCGTATTGACTGCGCCTTTCTGTCTTAACAGTGTTGCCGCGCCAGCAGTTACTGCCAAACAAGGCTTTCATGCCGCGCGTTTGCCCGCTAGTTTCTTCGCTGGAAATCGTGCACGCTTGTTAGCTGAGCTTAAGAAAATGGGACCAGGCACAATCGCCGTGATCAAGTCGATGCCAGAACAAAACCGCAATGGTGATAGCACACACATGTATCGACAAGACTCTGATTTCTATTATTTGACTGGCGTAGAAGAGCCCGAAGCGGTAGCAGTTTTGGATGCCGACAGCAATCAAGCCTACACATTGTATGTACGCAAACGTGACCAGCGCCGCGAAGCCTATGATGGCGCACGACTCGGCGTTGAAGGTGCATTAAAACTGGGTGCGAATAAAGCAGAGTCATTCCCAGCAGCGGAAGAGAGCTTGAAAAATGTCGTAAACAAAGCGCAGCGCGTCGTGTTGGTGTCAAACTTTGATGAAGACTTCCGCAGAAAGATGCTGGATTGGATTTACCCATTTGGCAGCGACAATAATCACTCCTCACATAAGCGTATTCTGGTCGATGGTCGTCACATCGTGTCAGAAATGCGCCTCATCAAACAAGCGGCGGAAATCGACATGTTGCAACGCGCAGTCGACGTCAGTATTGCCGGACATTTTTCTGCAATGAAAGCATCCCTTACTGCTACCAATGAGGGCGAAGTGGCGGGCGGTTTTCAAGGCACAGTCCGCAGCATGGGCGCTAGATTCACTGGCTACGATACTATTGCTGGAGCGGGTCGCAATAGCTGTGTTCTACATTATTTGACCAACGATCACGACATCGAAGCGGGTTCGCTCATGTTGCTTGACGCCGGTGCTGAAGTGGGTTTCTACACAGCTGACGTCACCCGCACATGGCCAGTGTCCGGTCAATTTTCAAAGGAACAAAAAGCGATCTACGAGCTAGTTTTAAAAGCACAAAATGCCGCCATCGATTTGGTCAAACCTGGTCGCGTTCATCATGAAGGCTTTGATGCCGCCATGCGAATTTTGAGTGATGGCTTAGTCGATCTTGGCTTACTCCAAGGCGATAAAGACAGCGTCTATAAAAGCGGTGCTTACAGTCGTTTCACCATGCATGGCATCAGCCATTGGATAGGGCTCGATGTACATGATTCGGGCGACTATCAAATGGAAGCTGGCAAACGCGGAGGCCGACGCGTCTTAGTTCCTGGCATGGCATTGACAGTAGAGCCTGGTATTTACATTCCCAAAGATGCCAATGATGTTGACACCAAATGGCGCGGTATCGGCGTGCGTATCGAAGATGTGATTCTGGTGACGTCTGAAGGCAATCGTAATATGAGTGATAAATTGCCGCGCGCTGTGAAAGATGTGGAAGCGGTTTTGAGGAAACGGAATTGATTGCAAACGGATGAACATCGCACTCTCTTTTCGGTATGCGATTAAAACTATCAATGTCCTCTTGTTTTCACTTTGATGCACCACAAGACCTTCTGTGATGTAACGCAGGTCAACATAGTTGGTAATTTCTGCCATCGTATATTGACAGAACGATGGTTGCCGACAATTGACTTGTCGTGGATGCGAGATTGTAAAAGAACGGTGGACGCCTCTTTTCTGATACCGTGTGCTTGGAACTTTTAAAATGACAAAAATATCAATTTTTCGGAATATGTTGGAATATCAAAAAGGATTCACCCCTGAATTTGTTCGAGATGTAATCCAACAAAGGATGCTCGATGGTCTTCGAATTTTTGATCTTAATCGGCCTCTTGACTCCTTGGATTTCTTAACAGAATTTGATTTTCTCGAGAAGCTAAGCATCTCTTGTCTGTTTGACCTTGATTATACGTTCTTAAAAAAACTATCTAGGCTAACGTCGTTAGATATTAGTCCATCAGCAAAAATTGGCAAAACTATCGATTTATCTCATTTAACTGAGCTTCTTGATCTGCATATTCATTGGCTTAGAGGCAAAATCGTTGGTCTACAGAATTGTAAAAAATTGGAATCATTTAGTGCGAGAATATTTAACGAGGCTGACTTGCAATCAATGGGACAATGTACGAATTTGAGATCGATCAAGCTTTCAGACTCATCAATAAAATCGTTAGAGGGCATCAGCAATTTGCAAAAACTTGAACATCTGGATCTTGGTCTTTGTGGGAGGTTGACTTCAATTGAAGAAATTAACCAGGTCTCCAGTTTACGCTCGCTGGTCTTTCAAAACTGTCCAAATGTGAGGGACTTTGGAGTCTTAGCTGGCTTGAAGAATCTAAGATCACTAGATATTTCCGCGTGTAAGGGAATTAATTCAATTAAATTCGTTGATGAATTGGAACAACTTGAAGAATTGACTATGCGTCAAAACACGCTTGTTCTTGATAATGATCTAATGCCAGCTCGACGAATTAAGAAGCTCATTTATGTGCCACATAAAAGTTACAATATAACTATATTGGCAAATAAGCTAGCAGAAGTCGAGAGTGAAGAACAAGCGGTAATGAACTGGATATTAACGGGTGAAGGGGATGAACCGAAGTACCCTAGCTAACCGAAAAAAACTTGGGTTAACGTTACCCTTTAGCCCCCGGTATTCAAATACCCAACAAAATAGTTAATTGGAGGCAGAACAAATTAAACACGGGCAAGCAGCATCTCTTCTACCTTCGCTAACACCCGTTGCCATCAAGTGGCTAGTTAAAATTGAGAGTTTAACGGGGGCGCTGCCTGGTTGACCAAAGGTTTGAAATAGTGGATATTTAATTTGATTTGATCTAATCCCTGTTATTTGAAAAGCAGGCTTAGTCGATAAAAACAAAGCTAAAAAAGTCCGTCAAGACAAGACCAAGCAGTACCTACAATACCATTCATTTTCATATGCAAAATTTTATTCATAGTGGGGTTCGATCATGATTTATCCCGTATTTATTGCCGCGTTAGTGTTGATATTTCTTACCATCCCAGCCCCTTGGTCCACCATGTATATCCAATCGGCTCTGTTTTCCGTGGTCGTCATTTCCATTATCAATCTGGCGACCTGCAAATTGAGTTCCATTTCTGTCACGATGGGTGAATCCTTGCGCGCTGCCATTATGGCGGTGCTTGCCGTTGCAGCTATCATCCTGCTCAACGCCCAACTGGGCTTAGGCAAATCGCAGGCGGGTACGATCATTCGCTATCTATGCGAAATCGCCGCTGGCGGGTTCGTGATGTGGCGTGCCTTGGCAATAGCCTGGCAGCCAGTGGCAATCACTGTCTCTCTAAGTGCCGCCATTATTTATAGTGCGCTATGGTTCTATTTCAAAATACCGGTCTTGTAACATTAAAAAGACTGGGAAATCTGATCGAATAAATGAACCAAGAACGACGACCATCGCCTCATTTTGGTTGCTAGCTTGCAGAGGAATTGGGTTGATTGTCAATAAAGGTTTTATCTTTTTATCCTATTGATTGAGTTTGGGAATAATTGAGGTCGAATAATTGGGGTTGGAATAAATTAAGTACGGGCACGCAGCATCTCTTCTACCTTCGCTAATTCCCGTTGACATAGCGTGGCTAGTTGAAATAGCGAGGTTAGCGGGGCGTTGCTTGGCCGGCGAAAGGTTTGAAATAGTGGATATCTAATTTGTGTGAGATAGGTAATGTTGGACGTCCTGACTTGATTCGGTACGCTTGGTGTGAATTTGCGTTCGAGCAGGTTCGTTGCTTCTGATAAGCCATGCTTGGAATCGGTCGTGGCTTTGTAGCGCTGCTTATGTCGGGCACAAATGTCACGCTCTCGCATCAGACTTTCTACCCGCGGTTTGCTTGCAGACAAACTAAGTGCACGTAGCGCTCGCACGATGCGTGGGCTGCCATAGGCACCTTTACATTGCGTGTGAATGCTTTCAATGGTGATCATTAACTGCTGGCCGTGCTTTTGCATCCATGCGTACTTCTCAGCACATCCTTCGCAAAGTACGCTATAGCTTTTTATGATTTCGTTTGGCCGTTTGAGTCGGGCATTCTCTCAGCGTAGATGGGGGGAGTTCCATCATTTCTGGTGTGACCATTTTGCTGCCTGCTCCGGTGAGCTTGCCTTCGTTAGCTGCGGCAATCCACATGCGAAAGGTTTGGTCGCCTAAGCCAAGTTCTTTGCGAACGACAGTAATCTTTTGCTAGTCTTCAACTCGTTTACCAGCGCGTTCTTTGAACTCTGTTATGTATTGTTTTTTTAGTTTGATCCTCATTTGGACTCTTGTCATGGTGATGTGATTTCACGTTATCTATGCGGAGCTAAATTCCAAAGGAAGATCAGTCCAGGAAAAACAATATAGTCCACATAATAAAGATCGAAGTCAACGCCAAAGGCTGGCGCTGACTTCGATTGTTCCTAAGGTTCTAAGTACTTAGACAAAAGGCCCAACGGCGACACCAACTATTTCCACTGGTGTCAACGCATGGTCATAGAAAGTGATATCGTCAAGTAGTCCAGAGAAATAACGTCCATCGACTGTATTGCCGCCCAAAGTGATGGCAGTAGGACCGTTCAACGTCAACGCGTTATGTGTATCAATTGTCGATTCGAGCGCACCATTGATGTAGATACTAATGACCGAGCCACTGCGTACCGCTGCAAATTGTACCCAATTGCCAGTTGTGACGATCGAATTTGATTGGATCGTCGTATCGGGATTGCCGGTTCCAAACGCAATTCTATCGTTGAGTATAGAGATACCAAAATCGTTGGCTGCGCCTCCTACATCTGCATACACTAACCCATTACCTTGATAGAATTGGTTACCGGTGGGTGAATTGGCAGTGGTTTTGAGCCATCCTGTTACAGTAAAATCGTTTCTAATGGTGTCATTAACTCGGACGTAGTCATTGACGCCGTCGAAACTAAATGCCTGCCCAGTATGTCCGGGCGCAAAACCCACACCGTTGAAGAGCGTGCCATTGTTTGCGCCAATTTGGTCTACGGCATTCCCATCGGCATTCCACAGATTGATTGGTTCAGATGTGCCATTGATAGTTACACTTACACTGCGTGGCACAACTCCGCCATTGCCATCAAGGACATTGAAATTGAAAGTCTCAACCTTGGTCTGACCGGCAGTCAAATACTCTACGGCTGAAGCGGGAACAACGTAGTTCCAAGTAATCACACCGCCGCTACCACTGCCCGTCGTATCGGTCGAGATACTGGCAACCAAAGTTCCAAGTGCGCCAGCGGAAGATGTCACTGCGCTGATACTATGCACATCGGTTAAATCAACATCGCTAAATCCAATCGTTCCACTATTAGTGAGATTCCCTATAGGTGTAACTTGTTCGGTGACAGTGCCTGTTACATCCGCACTCGCAACCACCGGCACATCGTTGACGCCGATTACCTTAACGCTGGCCGTTGCTGTGTCAAAGCCGCCTTTGCCATCTGATACGATATAGCTAAACGTATCGATAAATTCCTGATTTGCCGCCAAATAGTTAAGTGCGACACGTGGGTCATAAATAATATTTCCACCTGATAATACTAAGCTAGCATTTGCTGCGCTATTGGCCGAAACACTAGAAAGAACTGGCACACCACCGTCCACATCTGTTACTCCCGACAAGAAGTTATTTCCAGTAAAAGTAAATGGCGTATCTTCTGAAAGACCGTCGCGGATAATACCGGCAAATCCCAATTCCATGGTAGCGCCGACATACCGACCACCAGTCGCATCATAGGAGCCAATGCGGAAATCAATGATGAAGTTACCGCTTTGCGCGAGTGTCAAGTTGACTGTCTTTACGCCTGAGGAACCAGTGAAAGGCACTTGATAATTGAAGATGGTCTGGACAATCGCATTTGTCTGGGCGTCGCGTATGTAACCAGTACCAATCGCCTGATCGCCACCGGAGGTCAGTTCATATACAAACTTTACGGTATCGCCGCTTCTTCCATTGAAGGCATCGCTAGTGATCGTCGGACCATATCCAGTACCATAAGCCCCAGGCACATTTCCTCCAAACGTCAATACTGCAACCGCGCTGTCGCCGGCGATGGCGGTGCCAGCCCGATTAATCGTCGCGGTACCTGAACCTGAAGTCAGACCCGTGGTTGCCGTATTCACGCGCCAGCCACTAAAGTCCGGGCTTGCCTCAAAGCCGCCATTGCCGAGTTGGTTAATTTGCAGGGCAACATTGGGAGCCACTGGGTCATCATTGCTACCGCGTATCGTCACAGTCAACACGCCATTATCACTGAGACTACCATCACGCACGGTGTAGTTGAAAGTATCGGTCAAGGAACCACCCACATTCAATGCTTGCACCGTCGCATCTGCTTGATTGACAACGTAGGTATAAGCACCAGTGCTATCGATACTCAAAGTGCCGAACCGACCATTCAATGTAGAACCTACAACTCCCGCAGTGCCCGCACCTTCAATCCCGCCAGTGCGGATAGCAGTCACCAAAAGACTCGCGTTGGCTGTATCAATATCAGTGTCATTGGTCAAAACGTTGCCGCTGGCATTGCTGCCAGCAGTGGCATTTGCCGCACCACCGTTTTCGGTCGCATTACCAACGTCATTGAACGCAATGGGTGCGTCATTGGTGCCCACGATCGTCACGTTAACTGTGCGTGTTACGCTGCCACCTTGGCCATCGAGCACATTAAAGCTAAACGTCTCAAGCTTGGTCTGACCAGCAGCCAAATATTCAACTGCTGCACCGGGCACACTGTATTGCCAAGTGATCACACCACCTGTTCCGCTACCTGTGCTATCGGTGCTGACGCTGGCGCTTAAGCTGCCAAGTGCGCCGCTTGACGGTGTGATGCTACCGATACTGTGAATATCAGTGAGATCGGCATCGCTGAAGGCAATCGTGCCACTGTCGGTCAAGTTGCCTGCAGGCAGAACTCGCTCG
>JAYVHZ010000084.1:0-11646 GCA_043770645.1 Undibacterium sp.
TGTCGCCGCAGTTGGTGCAGAAACTGGAGACACCGTCAAAGTCGTGCCCGATGCGGTCAATGTGTAATCACCAGCATTCAATCCTGCCGCTGCTGCGAAGGAAGTATCTGCTTTTGGATAGCCCGAAGCAAACGCCGTCGAGAATGTAACTACCGTACCTTCAAAAGACACGGTCGTCGGTGCAGGAGTCGTCACTAAGTATTTACCATGTGCCATTGCTGAAGTGGCAGTGAGCGCTCCACGTGCAGCATTCACACTTGCGATCCTCGCATCTTTACCCAGATCTGCAAATTTTGGTAAAGCAGTCGCCGCCAAAATACCTAGAATAACAATCACCACGATCAATTCGATCAATGTGAAACCCATTTGCTTTTGCGAATTCATATTAGTTCTCCAATCACCATTAAAATCTTTACGGGCTTAAGCCGACTCTTTTGTCGGCGCAGATACACAATCTTACTCGCAGTACAGACACTCGATTTCAGTATCACACACGAGATACTTGACGACAAGCAATATCCGATCGTTTCCTTGCATTACACAAAATTTTACAAATTAAACTTCATTTGTGCCGACTGATGATTGTTTTAGATCAATTTAGTCTCAAATTACCAATGCAAATCCAGAGTCAAGCTTGGATGCGGATCACTAAGGTCTTACTCACACACCGCCATATGATTCGAAGGAAAAACAATTAGTACACATATGAATTACTTTAACTGTCGGTATTGAAGCCGCCATGCCAATTAGTAGATTCTTAGGTGGAGCCTCACAATGCCTGAGAATTATTTAATACACACAACTCTGACCTGTTTCATATCAGTGATACCAGACAGGACTTTTTCTATGCCATCCATCTTCAAAGTTAGCATGCCGTCTTCTAAGGCTGCGGTAAATAATTCTGAAACGCGCGCATGTTCTTGTATGAGTTTTTTAACCGGATCAGTGCCAACCATGAGTTCATGCAAACCCACTCGCCCTTTATAACCGTTCCCGCATTTATCGCAGCCTTGCGGACGATATAGTGTGAATTGACCTTTTTCATCGGCATAAGCTTTGCTCCACTTTTTCAACACCTGTTGTTTGCCTGCTTCTGCATCGCGTTGGAATTCGCTGGTAGGCTGCAATTCTGCGCAGTATTCTTTGAGTAAGCTTTGCAATTCTTCTGGACTCGGGTGATAAGCGACTTTGCAATTGCCGCACAAACGTTTCGCCAGTCGTTGCGCCAAGATACCTAATAAGGCATCTGCAAAATTAAATGGGTCCATGCCCATGTCGAGCAAGCGGATGATGGACTCAGGTGCGCTGTTGGTATGCAAAGTGGCGAATACTAAGTGACCCGTGAGTGATGCCTCCAAACCAATCGAGACGGTTTCTTTATCGCGCATTTCACCGACCATGATGATGTCGGGATCAGCACGTAAAAATGCCCGCATGACCGTCGCAAAATCCATCCCAGCTTTGCGATTGACCTGGACTTGCCGCAGACCTTTTTGGGTAATCTCAACTGGGTCTTCCGCCGTCCATATTTTGGTTTCTGGTCGATTCAAATAGCTCAACACAGAATGCAAGGTTGTAGTTTTGCCGGAGCCTGTTGGACCACAGACAAAGAAGATGCCGTAAGGTTTTTCGACTACATTTTTCAAGCGTTCTAGATTGTGTGGCAGCACGCCAAGTTTATCGAGGGGAATAGGTTCGCCCGCTGCGAGTATCCGCATCACGACATCTTCCATTCCTCCTGACGATGGAATGGTAGCCACGCGCAATTCAATATCCAACGGACCGTATTTTTTGAACTTGATTTTGCCGTCCTGCGGTTTTCGCCGTTCCGAAATATCAAGATCACACATGATCTTGATACGAGCCAGTAAAGCGCTACGATAACTCGCTGGGATTTCGATATACGGTGACAGCGAGCCATCTTTGCGAAAGCGAATCAGGGTTTTTTCTTTACCTGGGCGTGGCTCAATATGGATATCGGATGCGCCCTGTTGATAGGCATCGACGATAATTTTATTGAGTAGTTTGACCAATTCATTTTCAACCGCAGCAGAGACTTCAGTTGTGCCGTTAGTACTTTCTTCGTCTTCCCCTTCCATCCCTGACAACAACTCACCGACGCTGGCGGTATCACCAGTTTGTCCAAAGAATTGATCCACAGTGAGTTTAAATTCGCGTTTAGTCGTGACTTTGTATTGCAAACGCGCTGCTGGAAAAATTAAATTGACAACACGGGTGGTTTTGACTTGCTCGGGATCGACCGCCAAGATCGTCATACCGGTTTTATCGTCGGAGATCGGCAACCAGTTATTCTCTTCTACATATTGGCGCTTCAGTTTCTTGACCAACTCGACATCCACTACACGTTCGTGCTGCAAAGGCTCATACGGCACTCCAAAAAATCGTGCTAATGCGCGACCAATTTGATCTGGTGTGACTTGAAATTCGTCGATCAAAACATCTTCCAAATCTAATTGTTTTTTACGTGCAGAACTGATCGCTAACTCCAACTCGGGCAGCGACAAAACGCCATCGGAGACCAGCCCATTGAATTTTGATGGTGGGATTTGCAATGGTCTATTTTTTTGCGTGAAAGCAATCGCTAGGGTCTCACACAGTTCACGTACCCCCTCTTGTGCGATTGATGCGAATGGCTTGCCATGACGGCTATTGATAAATTGAATCGCACCTAGAAGCTCGCCTTTATCGGCATCAATAATCGGTGCGCCCAACATCTCTTTGGTACGATAACCAGTACGTTGATCGATCGCCTTTTGAAAATGTAAATGCGGCGAGATAGCCAACAATTCGGCTTCGTCATAGACATCATCAATGCACAGGACTTCTTTATGCAAGGCAACGTACCCAGCAATACTTTGGTCGGAAATCGGCAAGCGTATATCTTTGAACGTGTGCAATCCTTTTTTGACTTTGGAAATCAAATTAATGCCATCAGGTGCGACCACATAGATAGTCAAACGATCGCTGTCGAACAAATCACAAATATCCGCACTCAAGTCCAGCATGATTTGATCGACCGCATTTGTCGCATGAATTTTGTTGGTCAGAGTTTGTAGCCGTTTAAAGAAAAGTAGGCGCTGCGCTGCACTATCTGTCTTTTCAGTATTCATGACGGGCTTGACCTGCATAGCATCCTTCTTTCTTGAAATATCGGACAACTCGAATTGCAATTCGACTTGTTTGCATTATCACTCAATAGATTGCTATGCAAAATATTAGTCTCTTATCGCGGAACAGTTCTGCAACACATTCGACTTTTAAGGATCCATTTTGTGGTTACGCATGTTGACGCCTTTTGCATAGAAGTCTGAACTAGCCGTCTTTATTCGCTGGCTTATGGTGTACGTGGAATCTATTTACTTATTGCGTCACAGCAACTTAGGTAAGCCTGTCTTTTGTATCCAACAGAGTTTCGTAAGCTTGGACTTCTTTAATTGAGTTTATAGTTTCTCTCAATTAGACTAGCGCACCGAGCCAAATACTTATAAAAAAAGCTAGTTGTTTTTTAGAAAATCGATTATGAACACGTCAAAATTGTTTGCCAGAAGCCCTTTAGCCTGCGCTTGCTTCCTGCTCTTTTCTAACCCTCACAATACCGTGTTTGCTCAATCTCAGAACACCGACACCCAAAGGGTTGAAGTCACAGGTTCAGCGATTAAACGTATGAATAGTCAATCCGCATTGCCCGTCCAAGTGATAAGCCGAGATGAGATCGATGCCAATGGCAGCACGACAGCTGCAGAAATTATGGCCAAAGTCGTTGGCAATATCGGCGCCTTGACCGATGGTGTCAGCCTCAACACCGGGGGTGATCAACGCGGCTTTAATTCTGTCAATCTACGTGGATTGGGTAGCTCATCGACCTTAATCTTACTTAATGGACGTCGCCTTTCCAACTTTGCTTCTCCAGGCGATGACGCTGGCGTTGATTTAAATAATATTCCTGCCGCTGCCATTCAAAAAGTCGAAATTTTATTGGATGGCGCATCAGCGCTGTATGGTGCCGATGCGATTGCCGGCGTGGTTAATTTCATTACCCGCAAAGATTTTCGCGGTGCAGAGATCAGCACGAATATCGTTCAGACATTCGAAGGTGGTGCAGCGAAACGCACTTTCACCCTCAGTGGTGGCTTAGGTAACCTAGAACGTGATGCTTATAACGTCTTTGCCGTACTTGACGCACAACGCAATGGCAGCCTGTTTGCCGCAGATCGTGAATTTATCAACGATTTGAAAGTGCCTGAGCGTCTTGGACATCTGTTATCAGGCTTAAGTAATCCAGCGAATATTCGCCTTACAGCCCGACAGCTTGATCATTTACGCAAGCAAAATTTCACCATTAATGGCAAGGCTATCAGTAACCGTGTCATCAATTTCTCTGCGCCAGATTGCAATGCACCAGCGAACATCAACCTGCCAAAAGGGACCGCGGGTCCGGACGGCTGCACTTACAATTACATGAATGACACGGCGCTGATTCCAAAATCCGAAAAAGTGAATCTCTTAAGCCGTGCGGTGTTTCAAATTGCCCCTCAACAGCAAGTGTATGCCGAATTAAATTTAGGTAAAGCGACGACCCATTACGTCACTTCGCCGACCCGCGTGAACGCCACGATAGACTACAAACTCGTACCCCAATTGGCAAACACGGGTTTAAATACTGTCAAAGATCCCATCCCGGGACAACTCTCCCTCAGAATGCGTTTATCAGAAGCCGGCAATCGCACCAATGAAGTCATCAGTGAAGGCCAGCGCATCTTGCTTGGCATGACCGGTAAATTTGATCTATGGGATTACGATGTAGCACTAGGTCAAAGTGCCAATACTGCTCGCGATTTCGACAAACGTGGTTATGTCTTATCGGATAAATTATTGGCCGGAATTGCCGATGGCACGATCAACGCATTCGGTCCATCCAGCGCCGCAGGGAAAGCACTGTACGAGAGCATACAAGTGGATGACGAAAGTCGGTATGCACGCAGTACGATGTCATCTTTAGACTTCAAAGCAAGCCGTCCGATCATGGCTATGGATGGCGGCGATATGAGTTTAGCAGTGGGTGCAGAACTACGCCGCGAATCCAGTGTTTTTAGACCGTCGGCGCTTTTGAAGAGCAATAACATTAATAATGATCCAGCACCAGAAGATTGTAGAAACACCCGCGATGCCCGCAATATTCAAGGTGTTTTCGCTGAGTTACATGCTCCATTTGCAGAAGGTTGGGAAGCCCAATTCGCTGTACGCCATGATCAATATCAGAAAGTCGGTGGAGCAACCAGCCCTAAGCTAGGCTTGCTGTATCAGGCTTCACCAGATCTGTTATTTCGTGGCTCTGCGGCTAGTGGTTTTCGCGCACCATCGATGTCGGATTTGTATCGCCCAACGATAGTCAGCTCGACGGCAACCTTACCCGATCCTAAGATCTGCGCAAGCAACAACAACGATTTGACAACTTGTGCCGACAACTGGACTACCCGTCGTTTCAGCAACGCCAAGTTGCAGCCCGAGCGCAGTCAGCAATTTACACTGGGTAGCATCGTCGAAGTCGGCTCACATTGGACAGTCGGACTTGATTATTGGCACATCCAACGCAGTCAAGTGATCAGTGAAATCGGTGACGATTTAATTTTGAGTAATTTGGCGAAATACGGTGATTTGGTAAAACGAAGTAGCGATGGCAGGATCACGTCTATCGAATTACGCAAAGATAATCGTGGGTCGCAAAAGTCCAGCGGTGTCGATCTCAATATCGATCTGCACAAAGTGCAATCTGTTTTTGGGGTTTGGGGTGCCCATTTGCAGGGAACCTATATGTTGAAATCGAAACAGCAAATGAATCAAGGCGATGCCTACATCAGCAATCTTGGTAAGTTTGTGACCGAGGGTGCGGTTCCAAAGTGGCGTCATAATTTGACACTGATGTGGGAACACAGTGCGCTGGCAATGCAGCTTAGTAATCGTTATTCTGGGTCTTATGAAGATCAAAATTCGGCGATTAATGTCACCGATGGCAAGCGTGTCGCACCTAACCGGGTCAAAGCCTATTCGCTGTGGGATATGTCTGCGTCGTACAAGTTGAACGCTTCACTACAATTACGAGTCGGCATACAAAATCTATTGGATACGCCACCACCCTATTCGAATCAAGCCTTCTTCTTTATCTCAGGCTACGATCCTAGCTATACCGATCCACGGGGGCGCTCTGCCTACGTTCGTGCACAGTATCGATTCTAAGGTCGAAATCCATTGTGTTTATTGATCGTTCATTTCGCATTAGAAAAAAAGATTAGGTGATTTGCGATAAAGCCTGTATATTCCGACCTGTACTTGCATCAGGTCGTAATATTGTTGGTCCCAATTCCGCATGGCTGTTCTTCTCTAGTCGTTCTGTTTTATCTCCTTCGGTTTCATCTCTTGGTTTTAAGTGCCTAGCAGGCAATGTTGCCTATCGGCCGTCAATCACACACAAGCTTAAGTTTGCGTAGTGAATGCTGCCACTAATCTAAAGGAAATAAAATGAGTACTCAAACTGGAATCGTCAAATGGTTCAACGATGCTAAGGGCTTCGGCTTCATCACACCTGACGCTGGTGGCGCGGATTTATTCGCTCACTTCCAAGACATCCAATCTTCTGGTTTCAAAAGCCTGTCGGAAAATCAACGCGTTTCTTTCGAACGCAGTGCTAGTCCAAAGGGCGACAAAGCCAGCAACATTCAGATTCTGTAAGCCTTACAAAATCTTGAAAAATTAGGGCGAACGCAACGACGCCAGCGTCTGTTTTGCGTAAGTCCCATAAATTTGATGTGTGATGCACGCATAACACGTCAAAGCGAATGCAGGTCAGCACCAGGTTAATCCCTCAGGTGCGCCAGCTAAAAAGAATTCACACCACGCAGATAGCATGGGTGCATTTAATTTAGATTCACACCCACATTCAAACCGCAAATGGTCGCCGTAAGTCGGGTAATCAACCCGACACACAGACCGCACAAACTGGTTCTAACCGGCTAAGGCCACTATGCAGATAGCATGGGGTAATAGAAAATGGTTTAACTAGGCGTGATGAAATTCAAAATGTCGCCATCATTCGTGATTGGCGCAATATGAAACATCAGGCAAAGCTAAAATTTCGCAAAATAACATGCTGATTTGTGTACTTTGTGATTTGACGATGATTCGTCAAATGCAATAATTTGCTGCAAATAATTTGTACTTTGCACTGCTACTGTGTGATCAAACAATAGCAGTCGCATAATTCCAAACGCACACCACGCAGATAGCATGGGTGTCGGAAACTTAATGGCACTTGGCAGATAGCCCTGGTCGTTAATGAATTATCGCAATGCATGAAGAGCCCGCCTTTGGTGGGCTTTTTGCTTTTTGTGTTTCCTTTTATTTTCTCAATCGAAGAAAGATCGTCAAAATCGGTTTCGATGTTGGTGGCAAGCATCATTTAATCGAATCAAATTTGACCACATCTGATCTAAGCACGATACTAAGCGACTGCCAAAAAAGTCCTCATGGCAATCCAATCACACTCGGAGTCTTAGATGAAATTCACAGTTTGTTGCGCGCTCATTGCCGCTACTTTTGGCCTCACGGCGCACACACATGCAGCGGATACCTTAATCACAGCGAGCAATATGCTTGATGTTCGTAGCGGGAAAATGATTGCAAATCCACAAATCTTAGTGCGCGATGGCCGCATCCTTAGCGTCAAGCAAGGCAGCAATCCGAAAGTCGATGCCTCAGTTCAAAAGATTAACTTGCCAGGAATGACGATCTTGCCTGGCTTAATCGATATGCATGTGCATTTAGATACTGACCCAACTTACGGTGGCTACAACAGCTTGCAGTTCAACGATCGCTTTTGGTCCATGTTGAACGTGCCACATGCAAGTCGCACTTTAGAAGCAGGCTTCACCACCATTCGTACCTTGGGCTCCGACGCGTGGAATGATATCGGCTTACGGCAAGCGATCGATGAAGGGAAAGTTCCCGGTCCGCGCATCGTCGCAGCTGCCTATAGTTTTGGTGCAACGGGTGGGCATTGCGATTCCACTTTCTTTCCACCGTCGATGAACCAACAAAGTCCGTTTAATGCGGATAGTCCAGAGGAAGGCCGCAAACGCGTGCGCGAAATCCGCAAACATGGCGCACAAGTCATCAAAATCTGCGCAACAGGCGGCGTGTTTTCACATAATACCGAACCAGGCCAACAGCAAATGAGCCTGAAAGAAATGACCGCGATTGCCGAAGAAGCGCACCAATGGGGAATCCGTGTGGCGGCACATGCGCATGGCAGCTCTGGGATCAAAGATGCGATCCGCGCTGGCATCGATACCATCGAGCATGCGAGTCTAATTGACGATGAAGGCATCGCTTTGGCCAAAAAACATGGCACTTATTTGTCGATGGATATCTATAACACCGACTATACCCAATCAGAAGGCAAAAAGAATGGCGTATTGGAAGACAATTTACGCAAGGATCGTGAGGTCGCCGACATTCAACGCGAAGGCTTCCGCCGTGCCCATGCGGCTGGGGTGAAAATGGTGTACGGCACCGATGCGGGTATTTATCCTCACGGCGAGAATGCCAAACAATTTTCGACGATGGTGAAATACGGAATGACGCCAACACAGGCAATTCAATCCGCTACCATCAATGCGGCAGAAGCCTTAGCGAGTAAAGATGTCGGTGTTTTAGAGGCTGGTCGCTTTGCTGACATCGTGGCAGTCGCAGGAGATCCAACGAAAGATGTACGTCTGTTGGAAAAGGTGTCGATGGTGATTAAGGGTGGAGTGGTGGTTAAAGCCAAATAACGAATCGCACACACAGGGCACATCACAAACCGTCGAACAGACAAAAGAGTTCGACGGTTTTTTTATGATTTGTCTCAACCTGTCTTTTTCTTCAACTTTAGTTCTGCCAAAATTTGTGCAGCTCGCGTCGCTGCTGCTTGTTTTACTGCGTCGCTGGCTTGCATCGCCATTTCAGTACGACGGAACCATTCAGCACTGATACTATCACCAAGCTGATCTGAGACCAAATGCCAGGCATACGCTTCGGTAGGATTTTTTTCTTGAAAATAGAGTTCAGCAATAATCCCGGCAGAGCGAATATTGCCAGCCGCTAAAGCATCTTGAAAAGACTGTTTTGCTGCCTTGGCGTAATCCATATTTTTCTCAAAATCTGGATGCTGAGTCTGCCCTTGCATTTCAAAATAATACTTCTCACCGATATGCATCATCGCAAAGGCGTCACCTGCTTTTGCCATACGGCGCAAAGTTTTCAAGTCTTTGCTGTAATACTCGGGCGGTAGCATATAGCCGAGTTCTTGTAATTTTTTGGTGCGTTCGGCTTCGGCTGGCGATGTCACTTCTTGCTCCGGCAGTGCTGCCATATTCTGGGGCTGACTCGGCACTTGCTTAGCTCCTTGCGCTAGTGCTTCATGACTGAGATGAGCCAATTCAAATGGCGAAACGTGTAAGCCCGAGCCATGCGCATGCTCCGCGTGTTCGTGTTTTGAATGTGAAGCGTTCAACATGCTTTGCTCAGCGACAGATTTATCGGGTAATGGCATTGGTGCGGTCATAGAATTGCTAGTGTCGTTTTGGAGCCAGTGCCAGGCTCCAAAAGAAAGCAATAGTGTACTTACGCCTAGTCCGATCAGCAGCATTTTTTTCATGATTTACCTATTAACTTTGGATCTCTTCCAGCGCAAACGAGATGGAAGAGATCACGTTAAAACGAGGACTAAATTACGTGCTTCAAATTACACACGCGGCAAGCTGTTCAAGCACTTACTAATCCCATTGGTATAACCCCAACGTGTGTAGTAGTCACGTTGTGCTGGAGTACCATGATCACCGCCAGCATAAGCGCGAGCTGTGTTCACTGCAGCCGTCAGGAAATTCGCATAGCGCAAGCTATCAACCGCGTAGCGAATAAATGAACCACCAGCGCAATCTGCTTGCAATTCCATGTACGGTGCAGTTTGACGAATATTGCGGGTAAATTGAATCGAATGACCCCACTCATGGCCCAAGATAGCTTTTGCTGAGTAATTGCCATAACGTGTTTCCGCACCTTGCAGGAAGGACGTACCAACACTGATGGTGTATGGGCCACATGCAAAAGCAGACAAACTCGGTTCGCCACAAGCACGACGGTCAATGTAGATGGTTGGATTAGCATAACTGCCAAAAATACCGCGGATTTCTGTGCCTGTTTTATTGATGTAAGTCGCATTAACCGTCACCGCCTGCGCCACTTGTGTGACACCAACAAAACCTAAAGCCACTGCTAAGGCTAGTTGAATCTTTTTATTCATATTTATCTCCCAGAATGAATCGATAATTAACTGAAGTGAATCAGGTCGTGTTAGTGGCCCAATCGGACTCCAGTAGAATGGATTTCAAATGACAAAGGAAGCTTGCCTAGGAGCACTTTGCGCAGCTTCACAGTCTGACGATGAACTTGACCATGCGTCACACTGCTTTGCAGTTTAATACGAAGATATTATTTGTAACTTCGGCATTTTTCCCCTTAATTATTGTTTTTATATGTCAATAAATAACAATAGCTTTCACAAAAAATACTGTAAAAAAAACACCACAATCGCAACTTCCTTTGATGCGGAATGGGGCTTTCAGCAAATAATCTTTGCTTTCAAAAGAAAAATAGGGAGCAAATTTAATTTAATTCGGTATGTCTTTCTGTTTACAGCGCCAAATTTTTCTCCCTGTACACTAATTCTTCGTATTAAATTAGTTACCTATTTTCCATACGGAAATTAGTTATATCGGTTTCTCATGGTTTCAGCGTAAACGCAACGTGTGCAAAAAAAATAGGCATGAATTTAATTCTGTTTTTCGATTTAACAACTCCGTTTTTCACAAAAAAATAGTTTGATTTCAAATTTTCTTAAAGAATACCCAGTAAAACCACGCATATATTCGGTCTATAGGAAACGTAATTTAGCTTCCTTTTTTTACATGTTTTTTAAATATTTTGACTGTTAGAATCAATTGCCACTTTCTCAAACGAGGTGGCTAAAAAATAGAGACTTATATTTAAATCCAAATGGGGACAACATGAGAACTAAGATAAATAGAAAGCAAGCCTTGATGGCATCGCTGATCATACTCGCCGCGAGCACCAGTATGCTTGCGCATGCGAACGATGATAAAAAGAATGAAGGTTGGCGCATTGAACAGCGCCAAAAATGGGCTGACGATATTCGTGGCTTGAACAAAGAAACCAACGCCCGCAGTATGCGCGAACGGGCTGTTGGTCAACTTAAACTCCGATCAGCAGAAAGAAGTATGGTAGCGACAGCAGCTGGTGAAACTTGGGTTGAAATGGGCCCCTCAGCAATGAATATGACTGGCTGGTCGTTCGGCAAAGTGTCAGGCCGTAACAATGCGATTACTCCGCACCCCACCGATGATAATACGGTGTATTTCGGCGCAGCGGCAGGTGGTGTTTGGAAAACCACGAATGGCGGAACCAGCTGGACACCCATCTTTGATCAAGTCGGCACCTTACCTATCGGTGCGATCACGATAGATCCAAATAATGCCAATCGCGTGTGGGTTGGTACCGGCGATAAAAACCAAG
>JAYVHZ010000085.1:0-1951 GCA_043770645.1 Undibacterium sp.
CAAACCTTGAACAATCGTGTATTCGCCGTTTTCTGTTGTAACTGGGAAGCCAAACATTGTGCCTTCTGGAATGTCATATGAACCGTCAGATGGAATACCCATGGTGGTCCATTTGCCGTTCGTGCCTAGTACCCAGTCACGTACGTGATCAATCGCTGCGTTTGCTGCGGAAGCTGCTGATGACAAACCACGTGCTTCGATGATCGCTGCGCCACGTTTGCCGACTGTAGGCAAGAACACGTCTTTGTTCCACTCTTGATCATTGATCATGTCTTTGACCGACGCGCCAGCGACTGTTGCGAAGCGGTAGTCAGCGTACATCGTTGGGGAGTGATTGCCCCAAACACATAATTTTTCAATATCGGCAACTGCTTTACCAGTTTTTGCCGCAACTTGTGACAATGCGCGGTTGTGATCTAAGCGCAACATCGCTGTGAAATTTTTGGATGGCAGATTTGGTGCCGATTTCATTGCGATGTAAGCATTCGTATTCGCTGGGTTACCAACGACCAATACTTTGACATTGCGTGATGCAACTGCATCTAATGCCTTACCTTGTACTGTGAAAATTTGTGCGTTCGCTTCGAGCAAATCTTTACGTTCCATGCCTGGGCCACGTGGACGTGCGCCAACCAATAAGGCAACGTCGATATCTTTGAACGCTGTCATTGGGTCGCTGTGCGCTGTCATACCTGCCAATAAAGGAAATGCGCAATCGTCGATTTCCATCATGACGCCTTTCAGCGCTTTTTGTGCTTTTTCATCAGGGATCTCTAATAATTGCAAAATCACTGGCTGATCTTTGCCCAGCATGTCGCCGTTAGCGATTCTAAACAAAAGGGAATAGCCAATTTGGCCAGCTGCGCCAGTAACAGCAACGCGCATAGGGGATTTAGACATGGTATTTCTCCGCAGTGGTGTAAAAATAATATTGTAATGCTTTAATTCAAGAATTAGATTGAAACGTCGGTTAGGTCGTCTATTTCATCCAAATCGAAAATAAATGAAATGAGCGGCTGAAATGATAACGCTGAATGACATTCGCAAGCGATAGAATTTCTTATTGCGCGGCCTATTTGGCTTCAAATTTGTCAAAAATTATCATCAAGAATGTGCTACATCATCATAATGCTTGGAAGTTTATTGTGACCCTCAGTTTGTGTCAATGGATATCTTATGTCTTATATAAGACATGATAAGTTTTTTACTTTTCTCTAGACTTTGTGACTGTTTTTGTGGTGAAATTGCGGACTATGAATCCAACGGTGTCATCAATTATGCAGCCTAATGAGTCGAAAAGTTTGCCATCTTCCGATGCGGATTCGTATTCCTCCTCAGGGCCAACCTTTAGTCCGTTGTATCAACAGATCAAAGGCTTGATTACACAAAGCCTGCAAACTGGCGAATGGAAGCCGGGCGAATTAATTCCAAGTGAAATTGAGCTGGCTGCCCGTTTTAAGGTCAGCCAAGGCACGGTGCGCAAAGCAATTGATGAATTGTCTGCCGAAAATTTAGTGGTGCGTAGGCAAGGGAAGGGGACATTCGTCGCAACTCATCATGAGGCTCGCTCTCAGTTTCGTTTCTTGCGCCTTGTTCCTGATAGTGGCGAGCGCGCTTATCCAGAAAACAAAATTATCGAAGTTAAGCGTTTGCGTGCACCAGCAGAAGTCGCCCGTTTGTTGGAGATGAAGGCGGGCGAATCGGTCGTTTTTTTAAAACGTGTACAATCTTTTTCTGGTGTGCCGACGATTCTGGAAGAGTTGTGGTTGCCAGGTTCTATTTTTAAAGGCTTGACGATAGAGCGCTTAAATGAGTACAACGGGCCTATGTACGCCCTATTCGAATCTGAATTCGGTACACATATGATTCGTGCTCAGGAAGAAATTCGGGCAGTATGCGCGACTGAAGATGTGGCGGAATTATTGCAAGTGGTCGTTGGCATGCCGTTGCT
>JAYVHZ010000086.1:0-2735 GCA_043770645.1 Undibacterium sp.
CTTAGGGCCATACGCGCCTTTGGCAACTAAGGCTTTGGTCGCAATAATCATGCGAGGTCCAGGAATCACGCCTTTCTCTATTGCACGCTTTAAACCAACATCATCATATTCAGCGCCTTCGGTACCCAAGTCTCTGACCGTAGTAAAGCCCGCGGCCAGGGTCGTCTTAGCATGATTCGCACCACGAATGGCACGCTCAGCACGGCTTTCTTTTAAAACCTGATCGTCCCAACTGACTTCGTTGTATGGATGCAGTAACAAGTGGGAATGGCCTTCTATCAAACCGGGTAATAAAGTCATCCCCTTCAATTCCATAATCTGGGTATCAGATGGCAATTTAAAACGCATCGCACCGGCTTCGACGATCTTATTATTTTTGACCAAGACGACCCAATCGCTATGCATATTCACGCCGTCAAAGACGCGATCAGGTTTGAGTAAAATGTTGGTGTCTGCCGCGATTGCTACTGTAGGAAAAAGTAGCGCTAGCATGAGTCCTGATGCGATTTTTTTAGACATATACGGTAAGTTCAGAGTAGATAAATTCAGCAATGTAAAAGACCAAGATTAAGACACAAAATCACAAACTCTTATGCGCTAAGTCAGCGGCATGTTGTTCCCAATTCTGACCATCAAAACCAATAATTTTGACCGTACGTGGTTGGCTTGTTAGGCAACGTAAATTCACATCCATTCCATCAGGGTTAGAGCGTGGCACATAAAATGGTTTAATGCCGCAAACTTTACAGAATTTATGCTCAGCCACACCCGTATTGAAACGATACACCGTTAATTGATCCGCACCTGTCAGTAGCCGAAAAGCGCGCATAGGCACGATCAAATGCAAAAAACCTGTCATCCGACAAATCGAACAATTGCAATCCTCAACCTCGACCTCCTCGGGTGCATCGACTTCAAACTGCACGGCGCCACAATGGCAACTACCTTGATAGATCATAAAAGCCTCTTTTAAAAAGTAGAACGGTCACAACACCAGCAACTATAAAACTTATAGTGTAGCCAACACAAAATATTACCGCATAGAACCCTTATTTCCTCACTTCAACAGAACTGGGAAGAATACGCATCAATAGTGTGTGTTTTACGCAAACTTCGAGGCATATCTACTCTTTATTAAAAAAACTCCCTTAGAATTCCAAGTACTTCTCTTTAGGCTAGCTTACTTATGGCGACTTCTTCTTTGTTTTTACGCAGCCTGATGTCATGCTTATTTTGCGCGGCACTTCAACTGTCTCCACCGGTAACAGCCCAACAAAACGCAGCTAATCTACAACAAGATATCGCAAGCCCGTCAGAAACCAATCCCATTTTTCAAGACGCAGTCAATCCAAGCATCACAGCAGCGCAACGTGCCAAACTAGAGCAAGAACTGCATAGCCTTCTCGCTGAGAACTCCCGCATCAATCAAGAGAAAATTCGATTCTTAGAAAGCCAATCGCAACGCGTGTTTTGGACCAAATGTTTAATCGGCTTCTTATGCCTCATGATGTTAGTGTCCTTGTTCTCGTTTTGGCGCTTGCACGTACAGCAGAAGTTTCAAACTGGTTTGGATTCACTCACAACATCTTTACGATCTTTCCAAGACTCCCTATTTTCTTTATCGTTTATTGATACGTCAGGATATAGCACAGGCGGTAATAACTCGTCTTTTCAACTATCAAAAGCCAAACTAGACCAACTGGACCAAAACATTGGTTTGCACAGTCCTGCTAATAGTCGCCTAAATAGCCAACTCAATAGCCAACTCAACAGTGGAATACACAGAACACTTAACCCCAACACCATTGCTCGCGGCGATGAATTTTCTGACATACGCGGATTTTTTGATGCCTGGCTCAATGTCTATAAGCCAGGCGACCCGCGTTATGAAGAGGCCCTAGCCGCTGCCAACGAACCAGAGTCCGCCAAGCCTTGGCTGCAGATGTTAGACAGTTTTCGTCAAAGCAATGATCAATCCGGGTTTGAAACTATTCGTAAAGAAATCAAAAAATTCTTTAATATTAAAATCAACCCATGGGAAGCGCGACCACATGCTGAGCAGGAACAAAAACAATTAGGCGACTATCCCTATATCGTGCAAGAGATTTTGGATCTCTGGCCAAGTGACGACGTCGTGACCTACCTAGAACGTCTGTTGTACAACTCACGCATGAGCCCACGTGAAGGCTTTGAGATTACGATGTTCCAGCAATTAGAAAATCTGTTAGAACTCGCTAGTCGCGCGGATCGGCCTCGCAGCGTGCAGAAACTAAAACGCATAGGCATCGCCGACTTTCTTTTTACGACACCAGATTTGGCAAGCGTACCGACAACATTGCCATCGCCTGCAACAACGAATCCTGCAAACATTGCCAACACGGCGGTAAAGCCTCAGCCAGCGTATCAGCCAAAAGCGGCAACGGCATCAGCTTCAAGCACGGCAAACATTCCAGACAACAACGATCTAACAGCAAAACAAGAAAAAATCAGCATCATAGAGCCAGCGCTAGCTGTACAACGACCGACAACACCCACCGAGACGACGGTTAACTTGACAGCGGTACCAACTCACACACTGATCCAAACACAAGTTCAAACGCAAGCTCAAACGCAAGCAACACCATCTTCAAAACAAGCACCAGTCACGCTCGCAAACGAAGGTGACGAAAAAACCCAATTCAACGCCAATGAGGTCCGCTTAAAATTGGCGAGCGCGTATCTTGAAATCGGCGACA
>JAYVHZ010000087.1:0-7661 GCA_043770645.1 Undibacterium sp.
CATCCTTGCTATTACTTCCACCGCAGCCGCTGAGTACGAGCGTGACTGCTAAGAGTGTACTTGCTATGAGAGATTTTCTATTTGTAAATTGCATACGTAATTTCATCGCAATTGCCCCACGTTAATTGAATAAAGATCGGGCATTATAACGATGAATTTGTAGAATTTTTGAGGAAAAAAAGAATCAAATTGTAATGTTGATGATCGTGACGATGGCGTGACTCAATATCCCCACGG
Organism: Undibacterium sp.; assembly: GCA_043770645.1. Lineage (GTDB taxonomy): Bacteria > Pseudomonadota > Gammaproteobacteria > Burkholderiales > Burkholderiaceae_D > Undibacterium. The sequence goes on from JAYVHZ010000087.1 coordinate 238, forward strand.
CGTTGGAGGCAAGGCAACAGGTTTGGTGAGATCGAAATTTACCCGAAATTCACGTCCTTCTCGTGTTAAACGATAACTGAAATTAGTTGGATAAACAAAGATCTGCCAGACATTGGTAATCGACTGAGCGCCATCTAAGCGAGCAAATAATTCTTTCGAATATTGATCGGCAGGGAAAGACTGTACGTTATTCCAGCCAGCATCCAGCGTATGGCCGCCATACATGGTTTGTGCATCGTGATTACCGTCCGCGTGCCGGTGATCGTGCTTGAGTGAGAGACCAGAACCGGTTTTTGTAATGATCCACGTACGCGAATGATTGTCCCCTACATGAAACGGGATTTGCAATTGGGTGTCGGTACACTTGCGAACGTGCATAACGAGTCTTGCTTCGAATCCTTCGGATTTCGGATTGTCAACTGCGACTTTTCCTTCAAATGCTTTACCACAAAGTTGGCGTAGTTGATCGAAGAACGCATCATGTGTAGCGATTGAGACTAGTGGTGCTTCTTGTTTGACTTGCGCTTGTGATAAATTAGCCTGGCCTGTGAATAAAGCCAGAAGCAATGCTGGTAAAAAGTTGATTTTCATATTGTTATGTAGATGAGATAGTTTGAATCTTAACGGCGAATTCACATGCCGCCCCATGCGGCACTAATCACACTAATCGCAGCGAGTCCGGCGGTTTCTGTTCTGAGTACACGCTGCCCCATACTCAACATGATCGCACCTTGTTTAATTGCAAGTTGTTCTTCACTATCTGAAAAACCACCTTCAGGCCCGATCATGATTGTTAGTGCTTGTGCGGGGTGATGTCGGGTCCAGTCAGCAAGCGATTGATCGGCACGTGGCGATAGCAGAATTCGTTTATGCATATCTTGTTGCATCAGCCATTTTTGCACGTCTGTCAGTTCTGCTAAATGGGCGATACGTTTGCGTCCACATTGTTCAGTCGCGCTTTGTATGATGCCTTGCCAGTGCTGCATTTTTTTCTCAGCACGTTCTGGATTCAATTTAACGACGCTGCGTTGTGCTGCGAGCGGTTGAATATGATTGACCCCAAGTTCGATGGCTTTTTCGATGATCCAATCCATTTTCGATGCTTCTGGCAATGCTTGCGCCAAGCTTAAATTGAATGGTAATTCGACCTCTTCAGGTAAAAAAACTTTGACTTCAGCGTTCACTTGTTTTTTGCTGATCGAAGTGAGTGTCGCCAGATAGCTACCACCTTCACCATTAAAAAGTTCAACATGCTCACCGATGTTTAAACGTAATACAAAAATATGATGTGCAGTATCGGCAGGCAGATTAATTTGCGCACCGATAGTCAGTGGAAGTGGGCAGAAAAAACGAGGCATGGGGCGTGTTCGAATAGGTTAACTTAATAGATGAAATCAGTAAGATTGGCAGGCCGCGTTCAGTATGCCCATTCCTAAACTCAAAGCGCCTAAGAAAATACCAGAAGCTAGCTTGTTGTTTGGTACATCTTTGACCAAGTCCGGTAATAAGATTCGAGCGACGACAAATGCCAGTAATTGTATGATTAAAGCAATCGCACTCCAGATCAACATGTCTGGTAAATCGACACTATGTGCGACTGAGGATGCTAAAGCGATGCAATAACCGAGCACGGCACCCGATAAGCTGGCAGAGGCTGCGGTATTGCCTTCACGGATTAATGCAATTTCCTTATAAGGCGTGATGCGAATATAGATCGCAATAAAGACAAACAGAAATGCTAGTGCAGAGCCGAAGTGACTGATAAAGGCAGGGAAACCATAGGCTAAAAATTGTGCGCTCATGATGTGCTTTCTATTTAATGGTGGAGATCAATAATCGAAATCAATTGTAGTGAATTGTTGGATGAAACAACTTAGTCGATAAAATAATGTGGGACAAAGCGGCTGGTATTTTTTGTGATTAGGGTTTCGTCTTCTCGTATACCTATACCTGCGGCCTCATCGCCAACCACCCAAGAACCAATCGAGGTATATGCAGGCGTAATCCCATCATCAAACTTCGGTTGAGGTGCATAGGCTTGGTAGATGAAGCCTTCCTGTCCATATTCGCCATCAGTATGCATGACATTGCCATCGGCATAGATAGAAATGTTTTCTCCTTCACGGGATAGCAAAGGTTTTTTCACAAAATTGCCGCTGATGCGCCATGCTTCTGCGTAGGCTGGCAACAGATTGGGGTGATCGGGAAATAACTCCCATAGCACTGGCAAGATGGCTTTGTTAGATAAAAGCATTTTCCATGCAGGCTCAATAATGCGGGCTGGGCGGTTCAACAAATGGGTTGCGAATTGTTCGCGGCATAGCCATTCCCAAGGATAGAGTTTAAATAAATTCTCTACCTTGACATCATTGTCATCGACCAATTCAGCGTTCGCTTCATCCCAACCAAGAGCACTAATACTATTTTGCTTGGTCGCAAATCCGGCTTGAATCGCGGTGTCGCGCAAGTAGGAGAGATTGCCGATATCTTCTTCGCTATCGGCACAAACAAAATGTAAGACACCTTTGCCGTCAAATTTTTTCCATTGATCGATCAGTTTCTCGTGCAAGGAATTGAATTGATCCGCATTCGGATAGACATCTTGCAGCCAATACCATTGCGCTACAGAGGACTCGACTAAACCCGTGGGTGTGTCAGCGTTGTACTCCAACATTTTCGGTGCGCCGGTGCCATTCCAACTCAAATCGAAACGACCAAATAAAGAAAATTCTTTGTCGCGCCAACTCTCTTCAACCTGAGACCAAAATGCGGCAGGAATTGCGAAACGTTCGATTTGGCCTTGGCGAATAACATGCTCAACAGCTTGTAAACTCATTTGGTGCAGGTCTATCGTTGCCTGTTCTAAGACATCAATTTGCGCGGCGGTAAAGCGATAAGCGTAACGCTCATCCCAATACAAACCATCGATAGAGTGATAGCTAAATCCCAGATCTTCAAATTGCCGCTGCCAGTTTGAACGTGGCGTTAATGATTCGCGAATCATGCGCTTTAACCCCCGCCAGAAAAACCACGTGAACTGGAGCCGAAGCCGCCACGACTGACGCTGCGCGTGATGCTGCGGCTGATGGCGCGATCACTCAGTTGAGAGCTGCTACCGATAAAACGGCTACCAAGAATATTGCGTTGTGCGATATCGCGCTGCCCTTGGTAGTAGCTCGGCCCCCAATATCGGCCGCTATAAATGTAGCCGCCAGAAGTGTTGCCTGTATTTGCTATCGCATTGCTATTCGGTGGTGCTGGCTGTGGCTGACAAGGATCTGTGCTGCCCCAATCTTCTTTGCAATCTTCTAGACTTTTATATTCATCGCGAACACTCGTGAGATTGTTTGTTTCGCCACCGCAGCCACTTAAACCTGCAACTGCAGCAGAAGTTGCTAGAACTAGTGGTAGCGTTTGCGAACTGCGGCGTTTATGTTTTTGGCTTGTGCTCATGAGCACTCCTTTTTCTTTTCATGGAAACTAGTTTGAGTTGATCCGTTATTGTAATGTGCCGCTCTTGGCTTGTGATGGTGTTCCTTATTTTGTTTTACCGTTGTTGGCTGCTTGTTGTTTCTTGGTTTGCGTTTTGGCTTCAAATCGAAATCAGTTGGCAAACAAGCTGGCGTGTCGTGCTGCGCTGTAGAACTGTAATTGGGAAATGCCTTGTGTATCTAAGCGATCTTGAATTGTCGCTTGATCGAGCAGCGTAGGGTCTGGTGTCGCTAATGTCGTCGAAGATTTACTAGCCATAGCCATTCCCCACATGGCACCGTACAGGGGAATAAACACCGAATACGGGCGGACGATATCAAACACGTTTTGTAGTCGTGTGAGCGTGGTTTGATAGCGCATTTGATGATAGAACTCACTGCCCAGATGCAGTACTACCGAACCACCGTGATTTAATCGCTTATAGCAAGCACGGAAGAATTCTTCGCTCATGCACGACTCTGCTAAATTGCTACCATTCGGCGCAATCGGATCGGTCAGATCCAACAAGATCAAATCATAAAGCTCATCGCGTTTTCCTTGGATGAATGCAAAGCCATCGGTGTGAATGATATCGACCTTAGGCGAGTCGAACGCGTTTTGATGAATAGTCGCTAAATGCTGCCGCGAAAGCGCAATCACTTGTTCATCGATTTCACATAGCGTGATGTTCTGTATGCTCGCGTATTTCAATAATTCTTCGGTCGAACCGCCATCGCCACCGCCGATAATTAGTGCACTTCTTGGATTGCCATGCGTGATCGCGGCCGGATGCACTAAAGATTCGTGATAATGAAACTCATCCTTTTCCGAGGTCATCATGGCACCATCGATGCGCATGATTTTTCCGAATTCTGGTGTGTTCGCGATTTGTATCAATTGAAAGGGACTTTGCACTTCGGCAAGCACTTCGCTAATTTGTGTTTGCATTGCCGTATATGGACTTAAAAACTCTAATGCTTGCACGACGCCGTTGGATGGGGCTAAGCCTCGTTGTAATTCTTGACGAGAAACGTGTTGTGGTTGAAAAACGGCAATCAATCGGTCGACGATGTCACGTGCTTTCGCGCTATTGTCGTTTTCAAAATTGCAGACATACACGTCTAAAGTGACCGCTTGACGTTCTGGCCAAGTGTGAATCGCGACGTGTGATTCAGCCAAAAGCAGGGTGCCAGTTACGCCTGCGGCACTCCCATCCTGATGCGTAAATGCATGAAACTTCTCGCCCACGATCGTCAAACCTGCTTGCTTGGTGTGATGACGAACTAATTCACTCAAGCGATTTTCTTCGTGTAACAGCGTGGGATCGCATTGACAATTAAAGCAATCCGCAGTGAGGTGCAAACCTTCCATAAATCCGTCTAAAAATGATGTGAAAGTCGCAATTGTATTCTGTGACGCGCTGCTCTGGTAAAATAACGGACTTTATGGAATGAAACGATAATGTTAGAGCAAGTTATTTGCCTCGCATCTAGGATAAAGCCAGTTTCATTCACCTGCTCGATTTTATAAACTTACCTCCTCTGCCGCTATGACATCCACTTTCCAGCCTGAAAATACTTCTAAGATGGCCAATGCAATTCGTGCATTGTCTATGGACGCTGTTCAAAAAGCCAATTCTGGTCATCCTGGTGCTCCTATGGGCATGGCGGAAATCGCTGTGGCATTGTGGGCAGGTCACTATCGCCATAATCCGACCAATCCAAAATGGGTTAATCGTGATCGTTTCGTGTTGTCGAACGGCCATGGCTCGATGTTGCATTATTCTTTGTTGCATTTGACTGGTTACGATTTGCCGATGTCTGAGATTAGCAATTTCCGTCAATTGCATTCTAAGACAGCGGGACATCCTGAAGTCCACATCACACCAGGCGTGGAAACCACCACAGGTCCACTCGGTCAAGGTATTACCAATGCAGTTGGTATGGCATTAGCTGAAAAATTACTCGCAGCAGAATTCAATGTTGACGGTGCAAATGTTGTTGATCATCGCACTTATGTTTTCATGGGCGACGGTTGCTTGATGGAGGGCATTTCGCACGAGGCATGTTCATTAGCTGGCACGTGGAAATTGAATAAATTAACGGCATTCTGGGATGACAATGGCATTTCGATTGACGGTCATGTGGAAGGCTGGTTCACGGACGATACACCTGCACGTTTTGAAGCTTATGGCTGGAATGTGATTCGTGCTGTCGATGGTCATAATGTCGATGCGGTCAATCAAGCGATTGTTGCGGCAAAAGCATCCGATAAGCCAACGCTGATCTGCTGCCGCACTATCATCGGTAAAGGCTCACCGAATATGCAAGGTACGCACAATGTGCATGGCGCTGCATTGGGCGACAAAGAAGTGGCTGCAGTACGTGCGACTATCGATTGGAATTACCCACCGTTTGAAGTGCCAGCAGATGTGTACAGCGCATGGGATGCTAAAGCCGATGGCGCGAAAGCAGAAGCGGAATGGAATGCTGCTTTCGCAGCATACAGCGCAGCACAACCAAGCAAAGCCGCCGAATTGACCCGTCGTATGAACAGCACTTTGCCAGCGAATTTCGACGACGTAGTGAAAGCTGCTTTGGCAACAGTGGTCGAGAAAAAAGAAACGATAGCAACGCGTAAAGCAAGCCAAAATGCGATTCAAGCTTTTGCTCCAAGCTTGCCAGAATTCCTCGGTGGTTCTGCCGATTTGACAGGTTCAAATCTGACCAACTGGAAAGAATGCGTAGCAGTACGCGCGAATCAAGCGGGTAATCACATCAACTACGGCGTGCGTGAATTTGGTATGAGCGCGATCATGAATGGTATTGCTTTGCATGGCGGTTATTTACCGTTCGGCGCGACTTTCCTGACTTTCTCCGACTACAGCCGCAATGCGATTCGCATGGCTGCATTGATGAAGATTCGTAGCTTGTTCGTGTTCACACATGACTCAATCGGCTTGGGTGAAGATGGCCCTACGCATCAATCCGTCGAGCATATCTCCAGCATGCGTTTGATTCCGAATTTGGATAACTGGCGTCCATGCGACACCACAGAATCGACAGTGGCATGGGCAGAATCGATCAAACGTGCTGATGGCCCATCGACTTTGATTTTCTCTCGTCAGAATTTACCGTTCCAAGAACGCAGCGCGCAACAAGTGGCTGACATCGCTCGTGGTGGCTATATTCTGCAAGATGCGCCAGATGCAAAGGTCGTTTTGATTGCGACCGGTTCTGAAATTGAACTCGCAGTGAAATCCGCCGCCGAATTGGCTGCGCAAGGTATTGCAGTACGCGTCGTGTCTATGCCTTCGACTGATGTATTTGATCGTCAGGATAAAGCTTACCAATTAAGCGTTTTGGGTAAAGGCTTGCCACGTGTGGCAATCGAAGCTGGCGTCACAGTGTTCTGGCATAAATATGTTGGCTTAGAAGGCGCTGTGGTTGGTATCGATACCTTCGGTGAATCTGCACCAGCAGGCGTTTTGTTTAAGTACTTTGGCTTCACGGTAGAGAACGTGGTGGCAAAAGTGAAATCTGTTTTGGCTTAAGTCAGTTTATTTTGACCACGCGCAAGTGATCCATACTCAATATGAATAAAATCAAGGAAATCCAATTACGTCGTGCCACAGTCGCTGATGCGGAAGCGATCGCAGCAATACGCATCGAAGGCTGGCGTACGACTTATCGTGGCATGATCCCTGATAGCTATCTCAATGAGATGGACATGAACGAAAACGTACTGCACTGGCGCACGATTTTGCAGGCATTGCCAGTGAAAGAAGACAGTCTGTGCGTGTATGTGGCTGTGAGCGAAGATGAAATCGTTGGCTTTGTTTCGGCGATGAAGTTATCTGAACCGAAGTTGGATAAAGATGGTGAAATCAATGCGATCTATATTCGACCACAATGGCAACGTTGCGGCATAGGCAAACGCATTTTGCACAAAGC